>JBQTJH010000180.1:0-8688 GCA_052387335.1 Panacagrimonas sp.
ACGAAGGGGCAGCCTTCGTTGGTCCACTCCCCCACCACGTCCTTGCCCTTGATGTCGGCCAGCCTCCCCGGCTTGCCAGCGGCCCCGGCGACTTCAAATGCGGGCGCAACTTCGCCGAGACGGGGCGCCGCCTGCGCTGCAGCGCAGGCGGCCAGCGCAACCACACCCGCCAATCCGGCACTACGAAACGTCTGCATCAGGCTCATGTTGTCTCCGAGTTTCTGGTTTGAAAAGTAATGAAGGCGAGCGACGATTATTGAAAGGCCCGCGCCACGATATCCGGGGTAAGGACCTGCGGCAGCACCATCGGTTCCGCGCCTTGCTTCGACACCAGGTATAGAGGCACGCCGCTATGACCGTAGCGTTGCAGCACCGCGGTGATGGCGGGATCGGCGCGCGTCCAGTCACCCACGAGCAGGGCTACGTCATGACGGCGGAAGGCGTCACGCACCGCCTCGGAACGCAGCGCGCCGCGTTCGTTGAGCTTGCAGGTCAGGCACCAGTCGGCGGTGAAGTCGACAAACACGGATCGACCCTCGGCGCGCAATTGATCGAAGCGCAGGTCGGAATAGGTTTCCCATCCTGCCGGTGAGACGCTGTCCTCAGGCGCGCGCGGGTGCAGCGCCGGATGCAGCACCAGTGAGCCCGCTGCAATCAAAGCCAGCATGGCCAGACCTTGCATGGCACCGCCGCGCGCACGTCCCATCAACCATAGCGCCAGCGCCACCAGCAGCAGCCCGACAAGCGCCAGTGCCATGCCGTCGCGATCGGTCAGTCCACCCAGCACCCACAGCAACCACACCGCGGTGAGATACATGGGGAAGGCCATCGCCTGCTTGAAGGTTTCCATCCACGCACCGGGCCTGGGCAGCACACGCGCCAAGCGCGGCACGAAACCGATCAGCAGGAACGGCAGGGCCAGACCCAAGCCGAGTACAGCGAACACCAGCAGCGCCGAGATCGCGTCCTGGGCCAGCGCGAAGCCCAAGGCCGGTGCCATGAACGGCGCGGTACAGGGACTGGCCACGATCACCGCGAGCACGCCGGTGAAAAACGACCCAACCTCGCCCGGCTTGGCCGCCAGACTCTGCCCCAGACCCATCCACGAACCGCCGAAATGCACCACGCCAGACAGGGACAGACCCATGGCGAAGATCACGGCGGTCAGCACGAACACGACTATCGGCGACTGCAGCTGGAAGCCCCAGCCCAGCGCCGCCCCACCTGCGCGCAGTGCAATCAGCAGACCCGCTACGGCCACGAAACTGAGAATCACGCCGGCGGTGTAGGCCAGCGCATGCCGACGATGGGCGCGCGCGCTTTCACCACTGGTCTTCACCACTGATAGCGCCTTCATGGCCAGCACCGGAAACACGCAGGGCATGAGGTTGAGAATCAGGCCGCCGATCAGCGCGAACACCAGCATCGTCAGCAAGGATCGCGACTCAAGAGTCGGGCTAGACGCCGTAGGCGCGGGCGCAGCCGATACTTCTGGTGTACGCGACGCCGGGACAACGGCAACTTCACCCGCCTCGGCATCAATCCGATACGCCCGCGTACGGTTGCTGTCCTTGACCACCAGCACACCGGCAAGCTGTGGCGCCGCTTCGACGAAATAACTCGACAGTTTCTGACTCAGGACCAGCCCATTGGCGGGGTCAAGCTGCACGCGCTGCGGCGCGGCATGCGCGACCAGGTCATTGGGCAGCGGGTAGAACTGCACCTCGCCACCTTGCGGGAACTGCATGCCGCGAATGGCCAGACTGAAATCATCCGCGGTCACGGCATAGCGCGCGTCCAGGCCGGGCAGGCTCTGCGGCAATTCGGCGCGCGCCTTGTCGAACGCCGACTTCCACGCCAAGTCAGGCTCGGGTGCGGCTGAGGTGGCGGGCAGGCTCAGGCTCAGATCGGCTTCACCCGGAATGCAGATGTCCTTGCATACCAGCCATTTCGCCTTGGCCTGGAGATTCACCGTGCCAGGCTCGACAACGCGCACGGCGATCAGGTGCAGCGTCTCGTCGCTATACCCGTAGTTGGTCAGATCCCCCAGTGAATGCCGGTGTGGATAGGGCCATTGCATCTCGCCCACCGTGACACCCGCTGGCAGCTGCCATTGCAGGGTCGAAGGAATGCCGGAGTCGCCGGGGTTGGCCCAGTACACATGCCAACCGGGATCGGGACGCAGGCGCAGCGCAATCCAGTTGTCGAAGTCGCCGGTCTTGAAACTGGCATTTTCCGCAAGCAACTCGGCTTCAACATGCTCGCCACGCACTGGCGCGGCCTGGGCGGCCAGCGTGCCAAACCAAAGAACGACAAATGCCAGGAACTGAAGCTTCATGAAAGAGGTAGGGTACGAGGCTGCTGTCAGACCCAGTTTCCTCTCTCCGGTTCCGGGCCGTCCATGTTCCTGCGTCCGCTGCTTGCTGCCATTGTGCTGCTGGCCCTGCCCGAGGCCGGCGCCACCGACTCCATGCGCTGCGGCTCGCGCATTATCGCGGTGGAAGCGCGGGCGGCAGAGATCCTGGCCGCTTGCGGCGAACCGAGCTTCCGCGACGTGTTCTCCTACCCCGGACCGGATCTGCCGGGCGAGATCGCCGAGGCCGAGCAATGGACCTACAACTTCGGGCGCAACCAGTTGCTGCATGTGCTGCGTCTGCGCAACGGCCGTTTGGTCGACATCAGCACCGACGGCTATGGCTTTCCAGAATCTGACAGCGTGCGCTGCTCGCCGCACGGCATCACCGACGGTCTATCGAAATACCGTCTGCTACGCCACTGCGGTGAACCGCTGACGCGACGTAACATTGGGTTCGTTCAGGGCTTCAAACCCAGACAAAGGCAGCGCTACGGCGGCCTGTCGTCGTCGCGCGGTCAGTATGCGGTGGAGGTCTACCGCGAAGAGTGGGTTTACAACTTCGGCAGTCGCTACCTGCTGCGCGTCGTCATTCTTGAGGACGGCGTCGTCGCCGATGTGCAGAACGGCGAGCGCGGCTTCAATCCCTGAACCTTGCGCGAGTGGTCTTGTCGATGTTGCGACACAGCCCGCGGATAGACGGAACCCAGACCTTGCGCAAGAATCGAACAGCGATGCACGCGCTGTCAGGCCGCCCGCTTCCGACGAACGGCTCAGGCTTCGGCACGCAATGTGCAAAGCTCAAGTCGCCAGATTTTTCCGCCATGATGTTGCCGTCAACGTCACTCGCGAATCCAAGGAGGCGCGAACGATGAATATCTTCGACTCGTATCGAGAGCAGTACCTCAAGGCTTGCAATGAGGAGATTTCGCTGCTCGACTACCTCAACCTGTGCAAACAGGATCCCATGGCCTACGCCTCGCCGGCCGAGCGCATGCTCGCCGCCATCGGCGAGCCCGAGGTGGTGGATACGCGCAACGATCCACGGCTATCGCGCATCTTTTCCAATCGCATCATCCGCCGCTATCCGGCGTTCAAGGAATTTTTCGGCCTTGAAGACGTGATTGGCCAGGTGGTGTCCTTTTTCAAACATGCCGCGCAAGGTTTGGAAGAACGCAAGCAGGTGCTGTACCTGCTGGGCCCGGTCGGCGGCGGCAAATCCTCGATCGCAGAACGGCTCAAAGTGTTGATGGAGGCGTACCCGATCTACGCGCTCCAAGGCTCACCGATCAACGAATCGCCGCTGGGCCTGTTCAACCCGGAACGCGATGGGCCCGTTCTGGAAAAGGAATACGGCATTCCACGTCGCTATCTCACTGGCATCGCCTCACCCTGGGCGGTCAAGCGTCTGGCCGAGTTCGAGGGCGACCTGACTAAGTTCAAGGTTGTCAGAGTGCAGCCCTCGGTGCTCAAGCAGGTGGCGATCACCAAGACCGAACCGGGCGATGAGAACAATCAGGACATCTCCTCGCTGGTCGGCAAGGTGGACATCCGCAAGCTGGAGGCCTTTTCGCAGGACGATCCGGACGCCTACAGCTATTCCGGCGGCCTGTGCCTGGCCAACCAGGGCCTGCTTGAATTCGTCGAGATGTTCAAGGCGCCGATCAAGATGCTGCACCCGCTGCTGACCGCGACGCAGGAAGGCAATTTCAAGGGTACGGAAGGTTTCAGCGCGATTCCCTTCAACGGTGTGATCCTGGCGCACTCCAACGAGAGCGAGTGGACCAGCTTCCGCAACAACAAGCACAACGAGGCCTTTCTCGATCGCGTCTACATCGTCAAGGTGCCGTACTGCCTGCAGGTGTCGGAAGAGGTGCACATCTACCAGAAGCTGATGCGCAACTCCTCGCTCAATGCCGCACCCTGCGCGCCGGGCACCCTGGAGATGATGGCGCAGTTCTCCGTGCTCACGCGCCTCAAGGAGCCGGAGAACAGCAGCATCTATTCCAAGATGCGCATCTACGACGGTGAGAATCTCAAGGACACCGATCCGTCGGCCAAATCCTTCCAGGAATATCGCGACTACGCTGGTGTGGATGAGGGCATGAACGGTACCTCGACGCGCTTCGCGTACAAGGTACTGTCCAGCGTCTTCAACTACGACCAGACCGAGGTCGCGGCCAACCCGGTGCACCTGATGTATGTGCTGGAGCAGCGCATTCTGCGCGAGCAGCTGCCGCAGGATCAGCAGCGTCGTTACCTTGAATTCATCAAGGGCTGGCTGGCACCGCGTTACGCGGAATTCATCGGCAAGGAAATCCAGACCGCGTATCTGGAGAGCTATTCCGAGTACGGTCAGAACATCTTTGATCGTTACGTGACGTTCGCCGACTACTGGATTCAGAACGAGGACTATCGCGACCCAGAAACTGGCGAGCAGTTCGATCGTGGCTCGCTCAACAGCGAGCTGGAGAAGATCGAGAAGCCGGCCGGCATCGCCAATCCCAAGGACTTCCGTAACGAGATCGTCAACTTCGTGCTGCGCGCCCGCGCCCAGCACGGCGGCAAAAACCCGCGCTGGACTAGCTACGAAAAATTGCGCGAAGTCATCGAGAAGAAAATGTTCTCGAGCACGGAAGAACTGCTACCGGTGATCTCGTTCAATGCCAAGGCGTCCAACGAGGACAAGAAGAAGCACGAGAATTTCGTCAGCCGCATGGTCTCCAAGGGCTACACCGAGAAGCAGGTACGACTCTTGAGCGAGTGGTATCTGCGGGTTCGCAAGAGCGCGTGAGGGATGAGGAGTGAGGAGTGAGGTCAAGCAGGTAGGGCCGAGCGGAAACGACGCGCCGCTGCGCCCCTTTTTCGTCCCCCCTCCCCCCTCACTCCTCACAGCGTAGCCATGTCCATCGTCATCGACCGCCGCCTCAACGACCGCAATAAAAGCGCCGTCAACCGCGCGCGCTTCATCCGGCGCTACAAGGAGCAGATCAAGCGCTCAGTCAACGATCTGGTGGCGCGGCGCGGCATCACCGACATGGAACAGGGCGGTGATGTCAGCATTCCGGCGCGCGACATCAAGGAGCCGAGCTTCCGCCACGGACCCGGCGGCGATCATGAGTACGTCCATCCGGGCAACCACTCTTTTAACAAGGGCGACCGCATCGCGCGGCCAAAGGGTCAGGGCGGCGGCGGATCGGGCGCTGGCGAGGGCGACGGTGAAGGCAGTCATGACGAATTCATCTTTACCTTGTCGCGCGAAGAGTTCATGAACTTGTTTTTCGATGACCTGGAACTGCCGCACCTGGTGCGCAACTTCCTGGCCGAGATCAAGGACTACAAGCTGCAACGCGCGGGGTACACACCGAGCGGCGTGCCCGCCAATTTGTCGGTGGCGCGCTCGCTGCGCAACGCCATGGCCCGCAAGATCGCGCTGGCAGCACCGCTGAAACGCGACATCAGGACGCTCGAAGCGCAGGAAGCCGAGGAAGATGACCTGGTCGCTCGTGCGGGATTCGAAACCGAGATCGCTGCGTTGAAAAGCCGCGTGGCGCGCATTCCGTTTCTGGACGAGATCGATCTGCGCTTCCGTCATCGCGTGAAGGTGCCGCTGCCCATCTCGCGCGCGGTGATGTTCTGCCTGATGGACGTCTCGGCCTCGATGACCGAAGACAAGAAGGATCTGGCGAAGCGCTTCTTCACGCTTCTATATCTTTTCCTGTCGCGCAAATACGAAAAGGTCGAGATCGTCTTCATCCGTCACACGGACAACGCCGAGGAGGTGGACGAGCAGCGCTTCTTCCACGATACCCAGAGCGGCGGCACCGTGGTGCAGTCGGCGCTCAAGCTGATGGCCGAGATTGTCGAGGCGCGTTACCCGCCCGCGGCGTACAACATCTACGGCGCACAGGTATCTGATGGTGACGCCTTCGGCGCAGACCCTGAGAAAAGTCGCGCACTGCTGCAAGACCAGATCCTGCCGCTGTGCCGCTACTACACCTACATCGAAGTGCCGGACGATGCGGACCACACCAGTCCGCTGTCCTATGCTTATGCGCGTATCGAGTCGCCGCGATTTGCCATGAAGAATGTGACCTCGCGCGCCGAGGTGTATCCGGTGCTGCGTGAGTTGTTCAAGCGCGAGGCGGCGGTATGAGAATCTGCACAGCTCGTGGATGTGCTGTAGGTGGACCTTCAGGCCCGCATCCCGCACGTGATCGAGCGCGCGCTATCGGCCTGAAGGCCGACCTACCACTGGAGGCCCGCACATGAGCGCCGACGGCGGCAGCGGCTACCTGTCCACTGGCGCGGAGTGGACTTTCGATCTCATCGACCAGTACGACCGCGCCATTCGCGATATCGCGGTCAATGAGTTCAAGCTCGATATCTACCCCAACCAGATCGAGATCATCGGCTCTGAGCAGATGCTGGATGCGTATGCGAGCCTGGGTCTACCCATCGGCTATCCGCACTGGAGCTACGGCAAGGAATTCATCCGTAACGAAGAGATGTATCGCAAGGGCGCGCGCGGCCTGGCCTACGAGATTGTCATCAATTCCAACCCCTGCATCTCCTACCTGATGGAGGAGAACACCATGGCGATGCAGGCCCTGGTGATTGCGCACGCCTGCTACGGCCACAACAGCTTTTTCAAGAGCAACTATCTGTTCCGGCAGTGGACCAACGCCGACTCGATCATCGACTACATGGTGTTCGCGCGGAAATACGTGCTGTCGTGCGAGGAACGTTACGGCCAGGTCGCAGTGGAAGAGACGCTGGATTCCTGCCACGCGCTGATGAGTCACGGCATTGATCGCTATCACCAGCCGCAACCGCTGTCCGCCGAGGAAGAGCAGAACCGCGTGCGCGAGCGCGAGGAGTACAACTGGAAGCGCTTCGACGATATCTGGCGCACCGTGCCGCAGAAGCGCAAGGGTACGCACAAGTCCAGCGAGGCCATGTTTCCCGCAGAGCCGCAGGAGAACTTGCTGTACTTCGTGGAAAAGCACGCGCCCAAGCTTGAACCCTGGCAGCGCGAACTGGTGCGCATCACGCGCAAGATGGCGCAATATTTTTATCCGCAGGGCCAGACCAAGGTGATGAACGAGGGCTGGGCCACGTTCTGGCACTACACCCTGCTGAATCGTCTGGTCGATAAGGGGCAGGTGGATTCGGGCTTCATGCTGGAATGCCTGGCCTCGCATACCAATGTGGTGACGCAGCGCGGCTTTGATCAGCGCGGATATGGCGGCGTCAATCCGTATGCACTCGGCTTTGCCATGATGAGCGACCTGCGCCGCATGTGCGAGAGCCCGACGGCCGAGGATCGCGAGTGGTTCCCCGATATTGCGGGTGGTGACTGGCGATCAGTGCTTGATTTCGCCATGCGCAATTACAAGGACGAATCCTTCATTGCGCAGTACCTGTCCCCGCGGCTGATGCGTGAATTCCATCTGTTCGCCGTGGCTGATCACGAAACTGACGATCATCTGACCGTGGACAGCATTCACAACGAGGATGGTTACCGGCGCCTGCGCCGTCTGTTCGCAAGCCAGTACAACCGGGATTTCTCGGTGCCGGATATCCAGATCACACGCTACGACCGTCGCGGTGATCGCTCGCTCACGGTTCAACATCGTCGCCACCGCAACCGGCCCTTGGCCGCAGAAGCAGAAGAGGTGCTCAAGCATCTGTCCCGGCTTTGGGGCTTTGTGGTGCGTCTGGAAACAACTGACGATTCCGGACAAGCCATCGGCACACGCGACTTTCGCGCGAGTTAGGCCACCTTCAGTTCAGACGCTGACGCAGCGCGTCCAGCTCGGTGCTGAAGTCGCGCAGGTTGGCAGGCTTGCGCGCGCCGATAGAGTTGAGCGTCTGCGTGTAACCACCCGCGGCCTGACCGCCGATGTAGATCGGCACCTGAGCGCCAAGCAAACCCCTGAGCTTGACCAACTGGCCGTCGATGCGCGGATCGTCAGACGGATAGCACAGGCTCAGCGCCACCGCCCGGGCGTTGCGCGTCTCCACCGCGTGCACGATCTCCTCCGCCGGCAGGCTCGGGCCGGCGTACACCACCTCCCATCCGGCACGCATCGCGGTAATGGCCACCATCAGCGAGCCGATCTCGTGGTTCTGGCCAAACGGCGTGGTCACGATCAGGCAGGGGCCGGACGGCGCCACGCTGCTGCTGGTCATCAAGTCACCGAGAAAGGTGCGTAGATGCGCCGAGGCGAAATGCTCGTGCACCACGCGCATCTGTCCCTCGCGCCAGCGGGCGCCGATTTCCGTCATCAGCGGAAATCGGCGCCCGCTGGCGGGAGGGACAGATGCGCGTG
>JBQTJH010000181.1:0-10366 GCA_052387335.1 Panacagrimonas sp.
GGACCTCCGCCGCAGCGATCATTCATATGTCAACAGACCCTAGGTATAGATGATGATGTGGCTGAGCAGCTGGCCGCTCAGGCAAACGCGCTCGGTGACCGTGACGGAGAACGGATTCCCGAGACCGGATTTGTTCAGGCGGAAGTGGAGTTGACCAAGGCCGGTGTGAGCTTGCAGATCACCTGAAACATCGCGCGCGCGAGATGCGCGCATCAGGTGAGTGAACCGCCAATGGCTCGCAGGCAGGGTGGACAACGCGGTCCATCCTTGCGTATGGTGTCCGCGCTGTAACGCGGACGTTGTAGCTCAGCAGACGTCCCTCCGCCGTGATCAAGCGCTGCAACGCGGGCTTGTTTCGCGAACCTGTCATCAGAAAAGCGGCTTTCCCGGCTCTTGCCGATTCAATCTGTCTGTACGCCCTGATCTTGGGGCTGGCACTGTTTTTATCGCGACCGCGGGGCGGTGCGCGAAGGTGTGGCGTCGTCTGTGCGACGCGTGGCGGAGTGTGGGAATGAGGCCGCATAGGGAGCCTCGTCATGTTGTTGGCCACCGATTTGGATGGAACCTTTCTTGGCGGTAGCGCTGCTGATCGTCAGCAGCTGTACCAGTTGGTGGTTCGTCACCCTGATATCAAGCTGGCTTATGTCACGGGCCGCGGTCTGGAGACCGTACTGCCGTTGCTGGCCGACCCTTCTCTGCCGCAGCCGGATTACATCGTCTGCGATGTCGGCGCCACCGTTGTCGACGGCGTCAGTCTGCAGTCGATCCATCCTCTGCAATCGGAAATCGCTGCGCTTTGGCCCGGTGATCAGCGCGTGGCCGAGGCCTTCGCGCCGTTTACAGAACTGCAACGCCAAGCCACGCCGCAACAGCGACGCTGTTCGTATTTCTGTACACCCGAGGTGATCACGCCGGAAATGCACGCGGCAGCGCATGCCCTGGATTGCGAATTGTTGTTCTCCGCCGATTTGTATCTCGATGTACTGCCTCGCGGCGTCAACAAGGGCAGCACCCTGGTGGGCTTGGTGCAGCATCTGGGTCTGGATGCAGACGAAGTACTCGTAGCGGGCGATACGCTCAATGATCTGTCGATGTTCGAACAGGGATTCAAAGGCGTGTGCGTGGGCGAATCCGAAGCCGCTCTAGTAGAACAAACCCAAGGGCTGGCGCGTGTGCTGCACGCCAAATCGCCGGGATGCGGCGGCATTCTTGAAGCCCTGAGTCACTTCGGTTTTCTCGGCAAGCAGAGCATTGAGGCGATGCGTGAAGCAGTGCAGAAGCCAGGTGAGTCGGAGCTGGTGGTGGTGTATCACCGTCTGCCCTACGAAGAAGCCATCGAGGACGATCGCATCGTGCGCCGTCGCCACACCTCGCCCAACGGCATCATCCCAACCTTGATGAGTCTGTTCAGCGGCGGCGAGCGCGGCGCCTGGGTGGCGTGGTCGACGCTCGATCCCAAGCGCGGACCGTTTGAAGAACGTACCGCGGTCGATGTCGAGCGTTATCCCAACCTGATTGCCACGCGCGTGCCGCTGGCCAAGGCCGATGTCGACGTGTTCTACAAGACTTTCTCCAAGGAAGCGTTCTGGCCGACCCTGCATACCTTCTGGGAGCGCGCGCGCTTTCGCGAGGATCACTGGCAGATCTTCATCCGCGTCAACCGCGCGTTTGCGCAGGCGGTGGCGCGTGAGGCTGCGCACGGCGCCACCATCTGGATTCACGATTACAACCTGTGGATGGTGCCGGCCTATCTGCGTGAGCTGCGCAGCGATGTGAAGATCGCGTTCTTCCATCACACCTACTTTCCATCCGCCGACGTTTTTAATGTCCTGCCCTGGAGACGTCAGATTGTGGGCAGTCTGCTGCAGTGTGATTACGTCGGCTTTCATATACCGCGTCAGGTCGAGAATTTCATCGACGTTGCGCGCGGCGTCATGCCCTTGAAGACCTTGGCGCATGAAAACTGTGCGCCGCGCTATCTCACCTATGGCTGCGCCGTCGGCCTGGAACAAATGACCTCGGCCATCGAAGTACATGGACGAGTGGTGCGCCTGGGTGCGCATCCAGTCGGGCTGGATGTGGCGCGCATTGGCGAGCTGTTGCAGCGGAGCGTGATACAGGAGCAGATCACCAAGCTGCGCGAACACCTCGTGGTACTGCGCTTGATTCTGTCGGTGGAGCGTCTGGACTACACCAAGGGCACCCTGGAAAAACTGCTGGCCTACGAGGCCTTGCTGGAGACCCGTCCGGAATTGCATGGCCGCATCATGATGGTCGCCATCTGCGTGCCGGCGGCCAAGGAGATGAAGGTCTATTCCAGCCTGCAGACGCAGATCGAGCAGGCGGTAGGTCGCATCAATGGTCGCTTCAGTCGCGTCGACTGGACGCCGCTGCAGTTCTTCTTCCGGCCAGTGCCGTTTGAAGACCTGATGGCGTATTACGCGGCGGCCTCGGTGATGTGGATCACGCCGCTGCGTGATGGCTTGAATCTGGTGAGCAAGGAGTTTGTTGCCGTGCAGGGACTCACCGGCGGCAAGGGCGTGCTGGTGCTATCCGAGTTTGCCGGAGCGGCGGCTGAACTCAAGGGGGCCATGCTGACCAATCCGCATGATCCTGCCGACCTGCTCAGCGTCATCGGCCATGCCATCGACATGGAGCCCAGCGAGGCCGAGCAGCGCCTGCAGACCTTGTACGAGATCGTCTGCTACAACGACATCGCGCGCTGGAGCGGCGACTTTCTCGCCGCCGTCGGCGCAGACGTCAGCGGAATATCCACACCAGCAGCAGCGTAAGCACGACGACGACGGCGGCGCTGCGGCGGACACCAATTGGTACGGGGCTCATGCGTTCACGCCTCACTGCGGTCAGTGCGACGGCATCGGGTTCGGCCTGCAACAGGAACTGGAATAGGTAGATCGCGATCACCGTCGCTACCAGCAGCACACCGGCGACGATGGTGAAGTGCAGGCTCAGCCAGCCGAGCTGCGTGGCGATGAACAACATCACGCTGATCGCGTGCCCGGTTGCGGTGCCGAGCAGGGCCGGAGTCGCGGCCACGCGTCGGCTGCACAGACCGACCAGGAAGGTCGCGACCAGCGGCGAGGCGGCGTAGGTGAAGCCCTGCTGCAGGTAGGCGAACAGGCCGGGGAAGTCGCCGATGAAGGGCGCCCAGATCGCGGCAACGGCGACCAGGCTCAAGGTCAGCACGCGGCCCAGCCGACCGAGCGCGTTGACGGTCATCTGCGGCCGTCGCGGCTGGATGAAGTCCAGGGTGAGCAGGGTCGAGGATGAGTTCAGCGCCGAATCCACGCTCGACATGATCGCGGCGAGCAGGCCGGCGAGAATCAGACCCGCCAGACCGGCCGGTGCGTATTCCGCGACCAGTGCGGGAAACACGCGGTCGGGCCGATCCAGGTCCGGCAGCAGCACCACCGCCATCGCGCCTGGCAGCACCATGAAAAATAGCGGCAGGAGTTTGAGGAATGCGGCAAGCACCGCGCCGTAACCGGCGGCGCGCATGTCGCGCGCGCCGAGCAGACGCTGCGCCACGTACTGATTCATGGTCCAGTAGTAGAAGCCCAGGATCGGCAGGCCGATCAAGGTGCCCAGCCAGGGCAGGGCGGGATCATCCATCGGTCTGAGCAGGGACAGCTTCTCTGCCGGCACCGCGGCCTGCACCTGGGTCCAGGAATAGTCGAACTCACCAAACACGATCAGCGCCAGCGCAATCGAGCCACCAAGCAGCACCACGGTCTGGATCACGTCGGTGTAGGCCACCGCGCGCAAACCGCCGGCGGCAGTGTAGAGGCCGGCAAACATGGCGATGCCGGCGCAGCTCATCCACAGTTCCAGCCCGGGAAAGAACAGCTGCAACACCAGCGCGCCGGCATACAGGCTGCCGGCTGCATCCAGAAAGATGCCGAGCACCACCGAGACCGCGGACAGATATTTACGCAGCCGAGAGTCGAAGCGTCGTTCCAGCATCTCCGGCACGGTGGACACGCGGTTGCCCAGAAGCAGCGGCACGACGTAGACCATGCTGACGATCAAAACCAGCGAGGCCATCCACTCGTAATTGGCCACCGAGATGCCGTGTTCCCAGGCGGCACCGGGCAAGCCGATGAGCGTGGTGGAGGAGATGTTGGACGCAAACAGCGACAGTCCGATCACGCCCCAGCCCAGCGATCGGCCGGCAAGGAACAGCTCGTCGGCATCTGGTGCGCGGCGCGTGACCCGCACCGCAACCGCGATCACGATCAGCAGGTAGACGCCGACGATGACGTAGTCGAGCGTGGCCAGGCTCTGCACAACGCGTTCTGCCTCAGCCGCGGAAGCTCAGCCAGCGCTTGGACTTGACGTCCACATAGCCGATGGTGGTTTTCTTGAAATTCAGATCCACGAA
Source organism: Panacagrimonas sp. (assembly GCA_052387335.1). GTDB lineage: Bacteria > Pseudomonadota > Gammaproteobacteria > Nevskiales > Nevskiaceae > Panacagrimonas. The sequence continues at coordinate 4,403 of JBQTJH010000181.1, forward strand.
CAGCTCGCAGCGATGCTCACCGTTGCGCCAGCACATGGCCACGCTGCTGTCGTTTGAATACATCAAGTGGAATACGCCGTCGAACGCCGGGTAGCTGCAGCGGAATTCCATCAGCTTGAGCAGACGCCGCACCACCGGCTGCTTCACCGCCTCGTCCACTTCCTCCAGCGTGTAGCGGTGACGATTGATGTCACGGGATTCGCCGGTAGCGTCCAGCAATTCATGGTCATTCTGTCCGGCCAGAAGACCGACGTAGTACACCTGCGGCGTGCCGGGCGAAAAGAACTGGATCGCGCGTGCCGCGATGTACGCATCGTCGTTACGCTTGAGCGCGTCGTAGTAGGTGCAGGTGAGCTGGTAGATGGCGCCCACGCTGTGCACATTGGCGGCCGAGCGTCGCAGGATGGGATCGGCGCTACGTGCGGACACGTTGTCGATCAGCGCCTGGATCTCCTTCTGCGGCAGCACGCCCTCCACGTCCGGGATGCAGATGCCGTCATGCGTGTCGAGCACCGTCACCTGGTTGCGTGGGCACATGCGCAGCCACTGTTTGAGGTAAGTGCTGTTGGCGTCGAGCAGGGAGAACAGCAGCAGCGGGGGCAGCGCAAAAGCATAAGGATGCATGCCGTGTAGCGCGATGGCGTACTGGTAGCTGGAATGGTCATGCACCTCGGGCAAGGTCTCGACGCCGTAGTCCAGCGCAATTCCGTTGATCCATTTCAGGATGTCATAGACGTCCGGCTCCACTAGAAAGCAACTCGTGCCGATCTTCTTGGTGGTGTAGCCAAAGGCATCCAAGCGCAGCAGCTTGACGCCACGCGCTGCGAGAAATTGGATGTAGTCCTCCATCAGCGCATAGGTCTTAGGCGAGCTGTAATTCAGATCGATCTGCTGTTCAGTGAACGTGCACCACACGCGATCTGTAGTGCCGTCAGCGAAGCGAACCTCCCGGAACGGCTCTTTCTCCTTGCGGATATGGATCTTGGCCAGGTCGTCTGGTTTGATCGGTCCCATCGCGTCGACGTGGACGAATAGATCGGCGTACTCGGACTTGTGACCTCTGGCCAAAAAATCCTTGAACTCCTCTGACTCGTCTGAGATGTGATTCAGAGTCAGATCCAGGCACAGGTCATAGCACGAAGAAATTCGCTCCACGTCTTCCCAAGTGCCATATCTTGGATCGATCTCCTTATGCGTCAACGGTGAAAACCCGTTATCCGCATTCGACGGATACGGCGGCAGGATGTGTACGCCACCGATGGCCCTGGAAAAATGCCGTTCGATCACGGTGTGCAGGTCGGCGAGATTGACCCCCATGCGGTCGGGATAGGCAATGAGCTGAATCTGGTTGCGCAGAGGCATCTGTAGAAATCTCCTTTGGCGTTTCCGACCATTGCGATGTTGAAGCGGGGCGCGTTAGACGTCTTCCCCGACGCAGACATAAAGCCTTTGATCCTGCGTCGAAACTCATCGACGACTGCGAGAGTTGTGGAATCTGGTGATGTCGTCAAACATCCAACTAGCTTGTGGGAGACTTCGAGGATTGACGGGATCGCGCTTGAGCGTCAAGAAGCATCACTCGCAGACCGCGGTGTCGCTGCAGCGGCCGACCATGCTCATCGGGCACTGCAGCAAGTTCTGTCGAAGGGCGCATGGACCTCCCGCAGAACCGTAGACAAACCGGCGCCACACAAAGAGGCCCGAGGCGAGATTCTCTACGCCGCGTCGTTCGTCGAGTGGTTTGCCGATGAAGCCAAGCGCGTCTATGTGCAGGACGGCGTATATGCAGCCTTCAGCGCCAAGCTGGTCGCTGCCGTGGCGCAGCTGCGTGTCGGTCATGGCTTCGGCGAGGTCGACCTGGGACCACTGATCGACGCTCCGGCGGTGGCCAAGGTCCAGGCCCATATCGCTGACGCACTGGAACAGGGCGCCCGCCTGCTCTGCGGCGGCAAGTCGCACGCGCTGGGCGGACAGTTCTTTGAACCCACGGTCCTGGCCGAGGCCAGGGCCGGTATGCGCGTGGCGGCGGAGGAGACCTTTGGTCCGGTCGCACCCTTGTTTCGTTTCCAGTCCGAACCGCAAGTGCTGGAGCTGGCCAACGCCACGGAATTCGGACTCGCCGCCTATTTCTATGGCCGCGATCTGGGCCAGGTCTGGCGCGTGGCCGAAGGCCTGGAGTGCGGCATCGTCGGGGTCAACACCGGGATCATCTCTTCGGAACAGGCGCCATTCGGCGGCATAAAGCAGTCCGGCTTTGGCCGCGAGGGTTCGCGGTATGGCCTGGATGAGTATCTGGAGATCAAGTACGTCTGCTTGGGCGGTATCGAGGGACGAGTTGAGTCCACTAAAGCGTTCTAAAAGTTATTTTTGACTCGCAAATACTGAATAACATTCTTCCCATAAATTCTTTTTCAGAATAAAAAACGGCATACACAATCTCGCGCACTTCTAACAACGCAGTGGAGCGGGACAGTGAAAAAGCATGGGAGCGGTCACATCGGGGTGTTCGGGCTGTCGTCGGCCCATATTGCGCAAGGCCTTCTGTTAGCGGCCTTCATCGGCCTGCCGTTGGCGGCGCAGGCCGCGCCCAGCACAGACGAGCTGGATCAGCGCATCAAAATTCTGGAGCGCCAGCTCGAGATCCAGAAAGAGGAGGCCGACGCCAAAGCGAAGGAGGCCACTAGCACCTCGATAGGCGACAAGGGGTTGTCAATCAAAAAGGGGGATTTCGAACTGAAATTCCGCGGCGTAGTGCAATCCGATGCACGCATCTATCTGGACGATAGCGCCCCGCGTTCCAACGATAGCTTTTTGTTCCGCCGCATCCGTCCAACGATTGAAGGGACGTTCGGCAAGTTGGTGGGCTTTCGCCTGACACCGGAATTCACCGGAAACGGCTCCGGCGAGGCGGCGAGCATCGTCGATGCTTATATTGATCTGAAGTTCGATCCTGCCTATACCCTGCGCGCCGGCAAGGTGAAGGGGCCGGTGTCGCTTGAACGTCTTCAGGCTGCTGCTGCGCTCAGTTTTGTGGAACGTGGCTTCCCGACCGAGCTGGCGCCCAACCGTGATCTGGGTGTCCAGCTGCAGGGAGATCTCTTCAACAGCACGGTCAATTACACGCTGGGCTATTACAACGGCACCCCCGACGGTCGCGATATCACCGGCACCGACGTGGACAACCGCAAGGAAGTCGGCGCGCGCCTGTTCTTCGAGCCGTTCAAGAACGAACTCGGCTTCTTCCAGGGTCTCGGCTTTGGCATCGGCAGCAGTCTGGGCACCAAGGATCAGGGCAGCGCCAATGCCGCGGCTGCGAACAGCTTCCTGCCGCGTTATCGCACGCCCAGTCAGGCCCAGTTCTTCAGCTATCGCACCGCTGCATCCACTGCCTCCGCAAGCGCGGCCGGCACCACAGGCGTATACGCGGACGGCGACCATCTGCGCCTGTCGCCGCAGTTGTATTTCTATCGCAACAGCTTCGGCTTGCTCGCTGAATACATCAGCTCGGAGCAGGATCTGGCCATCACCAACACCGCGGCGGGCCCCGGTGCGGTAACCGCCTTCGCCGAGTCATTGGAAAACACCGCCTGGCAGGCGGCCGTGACCTACGTGCTCACGGGTGAGGACAGCAGCTTCCGCGGCGTGACCAAGCCGGCGAACCCGTTCACCCTGGGTGGTCCCGGTTGGGGCGCGTTTGAACTGGCGCTGCGTCACGGCGAACTGGAGATCGACGAAGACGCCTTCCCGATCTTCGCCAACCCCAACAGCGCTGCGCAGAAGGCGAGCAGCTACACCGTTGGCGTGAACTGGTACCTCAACACCAACGTCAAGGCAGTAGTGAACTACACAAATACCGAATTCGACGGTGGCGCCGCGGCTGGCGCTGATCGTGAAGAAGAGAAGACGGTGTTTGCGCGTCTACAGCTTGCGTTCTGAACCTCAACCGTCCGGATACAAAAATCATGTTCAAGAAAATTCTCATCGCCGCCGCGCTCTCGGGCGCGGCGCTCGCGGCCCAGGCCGCCAACATCGAACTGCTCAACGTCAGCTACGACCCTACGCGCGAGCTGTACAAGGATTTCAACGAAAAATTCGCCGCGGACTGGAAGACCAAGACCGGCGACACGGTCACCATCAAGCAGTCGCACGGCGGCTCGGGCAAGCAGGCGCGCTCGGTCATCGACGGCCTGCAGGCGGACGTCGTGACCCTGGCGCTGGCCAGCGACATCGACGCCATCGTCAAGAACGGCAAGCTGCTTCCGGCCAACTGGCAGGCACGCCTGCCCAACAACAGTTCGCCCTACACCTCCACCATCGTGTTGCTGGTGCGCAAGGGGAATCCGAAGGGCATCAAGGATTGGGGTGACCTGGCCAAGCCCGGCGTATCGGTGATCACGCCCAATCCCAAGACCTCGGGCGGCGCGCGCTGGAACTACCTAGCCGCGTACGCCTGGGCGCTGAAGGCCTATGGCAATGACGACGCCAAGGCGCGCGCGTATCTGGCCAAGCTGTTCAAGAACGTGCCGGTGCTGGATTCCGGCGCGCGTGGCTCCACCACCACCTTCGTACAGCGCGGCATTGGCGATGCGTTCATTTCGTGGGAGAACGAGGCCTTCCTCGCACTGCAGGAATTCGGCGCCGACAAGTTCGAGATCATCGTGCCCTCGCTTTCGATCCTGGCCGAACCGCCGGTCGCAGTGGTGGACAAGGTCGTGGACAAGCGCGGCACGCGCAAGGTGGCGCAGGCCTATCTGGAATACCTGTACACGCCCGCGGGACAGGAACTGGCGGCCAAGCACCACTACCGTCCTTCCGATCCCGCCGTCGCCGCCAAGTACGCGACCAAGTTTCCCAAGGTCGAGTTGATTGGTATCGACGCCTTCGGTGGCTGGGCCAAGGCACAGCCCGAGCACTTCGGTGACGGCGGCGTGTTCGACCAGATCTACGGCGTGAAATAAATCCGGACTCCTCTCCTCCCAGAGGTACTTGGGGGCGTCGCGCGAGTCGCCCGCCCCTTTCTTTTTTTTCTGAGGCTGCCATGTCCATCGCTGCGGTCAACACGCGCAATCAGTTCACCGGCAAGGTGATCAATATCGCCATCGGCCAGATCGTGTCCGAGGTGGAGATCGAAACCCCTGCCGGCGTGATCAGTGCCGTGATCACCACCAGTTCCATCAACAATCTGCGTTTGAAGGTGGGCGATCCGGCGCTGGCGCTGTTCAAGGCCACCGAAGTCATGGTCGCCAAGCTCGCCTGAGTCGCACGCCGATTTCCGACCATGTGCCTGATCATCCACAAGCCCGCCGGTGTGCGCATTCCACACGACCTGCTGCTCGCCGCATCGAGTCTCAATGCCGATGGCTGGGGGTTGATGGGGCATGACGCAGGTGGACACCGACTGCTGCAGCGGCATTCGCAGCTCGATGTCGGCGCGCTGCTGGAAACCGAAGAAGAACTGGCTCACGCGGAATACGCGCTGCATCTGCGTCGTCGCACCCGCGGTCGCATCGATCTGGACAACACCCATCCGTTCGAGATCGACGAAGGTGTCTACCTGATGCACAACGGCACCTTGCAGTTCGAAGAAGGACCGGCGGGTGACTCCGATACGCGCAGCTTCGCCGAACTGGTGCTGCGGCCGCTGTCGCGGCGTTATCCCGGTCTGCTGGTGGATCGCAGGTTCCTGCATCTGCTGGAGCTGTCGCTGTCGCCGCAGAACAAGGTGGTCCTCTACGATTTTCCGCGGCGCCGCTTCGACTTTCTGAATCACCAGACCGGTGCGCAGTTCGAAGGTCTGTGGTTGTCCAGCATCAAGTGGATCGACGCCGCGGTATTGCCACTGTCCGGTGGTCAGGGTTCGCAGCAGCGCAGCTACGGCGCTCACGAAGTGCGATTCCTGTGACCGGGCACAAGATTTTGCGCGTCCTAGTCGCCGCCATCCTGCTCGGACTGGCGGCAGCCTTG
>JBQTJH010000182.1:0-6147 GCA_052387335.1 Panacagrimonas sp.
TCACGCTCGGCGCTGTACTCGGCTTCGAGCACTTCGCGGCGCGAGACGACGACGTTGTTGCGCAGGCGGTCGAGCTTGATGACCTTGAACTCGAGCGGCTTGCCTTCGAGATAGCTGGTGTCGCGCACCGGGCGGACGTCGACCAGCGAACCAGGGAGGAAGGCGCGGACGGTGCCGATATCCACCGTGAAGCCGCCCTTGACCTTGCCGGTCATGATGCCGATGACGGTTTCCTTGCCTTCGAAGGCCTTGTTCAGGCGATCCCAGGTCTTGATCCGCTCGGCCTTTTCCTTGCTGAACTTGGTTTCGCCGAAACCGTCTTCAACGGTCTCCAGGGCCACTTCAACCTGATCACCGACAGCGACGGTGATTTCGCCATCCACCATGAACTCGACCAGGGGAATCACACCTTCGGACTTGAGGCCGGCGTCGACGATGACGACGTCAGGCTTCACTTCCAGCACGATCGCATTGACGATGGTGCCCGGTTGCATGGATTGGCCGCCGCTCAGGCTGGCTTCGAACATATCGGCGAAGCTGGGCTCCGCAAAACTTTCAGTCATTAAATACTCGCTCAACAATACTGCCGCGCGCCGGAGAGGCAGGTGGTTAGGGTTGAGAAGGCCGCTCCGGTACGGCCCCCGTGCAACGATTTACTACGGTACAAACAAAAACTGACGCCGCATCCAGGATGGGACGTCAGCGGATGAAGCCGCGGGTCTTCAGAAGTTCGTCAATCCGTTCAAAGACTTGGATCGGATTCAATAAACTGGTGTCGATCTCGACGGCGTCGGGTGCCGGCACCAGCGGTGCCGTCGCCCGAGTCCGGTCGCGTTCATCACGCGCGCGGATCTCCGCTGAAAGGTCGGCGAGGATAACCACTTGGCCTCTGGCGCTCAACTGCGCGGCACGCCGTTTGGCGCGTTCCTCGGCGCTGGCGTTGAGGAAGATCTTCAGCCCAGCGTCTGGAAACACCACCGTACCCATATCGCGGCCGTCAGCGATCAGGCCGGGAGCCTGCCGAAAATCGCGTTGACGCTGCAGCAAGGCTTCGCGAACCACGGGCGCGGCCGCTATCTTCGAGGCCAGACCACCGGCGGTCTCAGAACGCACCTCGCCCACCAGGTTGATGCCGTCAACCCGAATCACTTCCTCGTCTTCTGACTCTCCTTCAAACGAGATATCGAGCCGCGCCGCCAGCGCAGCAACACGGTCCACGTCGACCAGATCAATGCCTGCACGCGTCGCGGCCAACGCGAGGATGCGATACAACGCACCGCTGTCCAACCGGTGCCAACCAGGTAATCGCAAGGTGAGGCCACGCGTCACCATGCCTTTACCGACCCCGGAGGGACCATCAACTGCAATCACGGGGACGGGAGTATTCACTAGGAAAGTCAGCCCAAAGGGTTCGGACGCGGATTCTGCCACCCCACCGCGGGCGTAAACTCTTGGCTACGCAGGTGCGTCCTAAAACAAAGACAGGAGAATCCGGTGTCTCACACCCCTTACGACGTGCTGATCATCGGCGCCGGCCTATCCGGCATCGGCATGGCCTGCCATCTGCAGATTCACTCGCCCGGGCAGCGCATCGCGATTCTCGATCGCCGCGAACGCCTCGGCGGCACCTGGGACCTGTTCCGCTATCCCGGCATCCGCTCGGATTCCGACATGTTCACCATGGGTTTCGGCTTCCGGCCATGGAAGAGCCTCAAGGTGCTGGCCGATGGCCCGGCGATCCGCGAGTACATCGGCGACACCGCGCGTGAATACGGCGTGGACAAGATGATTCATTACGGGCTCAAGGTGCGGAAGGCGGACTGGTCGAGCGCAACGCGTTCGTGGACCGTCACCGCGCGGCAGGAGCCCAGCGGCGAGACGCGCACGTTCACCGCGCGCTTCGTGGTGATGGCCACCGGCTACTACAACTACGCCGGCGGCTACCTGCCGGATTTTCCGGGGATCGAGCAGTTCCAGGGGACGCGCATCCACCCGCAGTTCTGGCCGGAGAATCTGGACTACGCCGGCAAGCGCGTGGTGGTGATTGGCAGCGGCGCCACCGCCGTCACCCTGGTGCCGGCAATGGCCGACAAGGCCGCGCACGTGACCATGCTGCAGCGCTCGCCGACCTACATGTTCACCCTGCCGAACTACGACAAGATCACTGAGCAGATGCTCCGGGTCCTGCCGGAGAGCTGGGTCTACAAGATCACGCGCTGGCGCAACACCAAGTTCCTGCGCCTGAGCTTCCAGGCCGCGCGGCGCTGGCCCAGGCTGATGCGCAAGCACCTGATCGGCGACGTCGCGCGCAGAGTCGGGCCGGAGGTCGACATCCGCCACTTCACGCCGTCGTATATGCCCTGGGACCAGCGCCTGTGCGCCATCCCGGACAACGACCTGTTCGACACGATCAAGGCCGGCAAAGCCTCAGTGGTCACCGATCACATCGATCGCTTCACGCCCACCGGCATCCGCCTCAAGTCGGGCCAGGAATTGCCGGCCGACATCGTCGTGACCGCCACCGGGCTGAACCTGCAGACCTTCGGCGGCATCGAGGTCACGGTGGACGGCACGCCGCACCGCGTCGCAGGGAAGAAAGCCTACAAGGCGACCTTGATCGAAGACCTGCCGAACCTGGCCTGGATCGTCGGCTACACCAACCTGAGCTGGACCATGAAGGCGGACCTCGCCTCGGCCTATGTCTGCCGCCTGCTCAACCACATGCGCGCCAAGAACTACGAGGTGGCGACACCAGTGGATCGCGCGAACTGCACCTCGGACGAATCGATCTTCGGCTCGCTCAGCTCCGGCTACGTGCAACGCGGGAAGGATCAGATGGTGCGCCAGGGCACGCAGGCGCCGTGGAAGGTCACGCATCACTACGAGTCGGACAAGCCGATGCTGCTCGAAGCACCGATCGAAGACGACGTGCTGGAGTTCACCCGCCGTGGTGCCAGCGCGGCCGAGTCAGCGAAGCTGGCCCGCGCGGCCTGAGAGCGCACTCGCCGTCCGACTTCGCAGGCGGCACGCCTCAGTGACGGCGCAGTACGCCGTCGTCGATCAGCTGCTGGAAGTGATCGGCCAGCGTCTGCTCCAGCGGCCGATACTGCACGCCGAGGTCGCGGCGGCTCTTCGTATTGTCGAAGCGCAGCGGCCAGCCGACGTTGCGGCTGATGAACGCGCGCGTCACTCCGGCGGTGAACAGCGGCCCGACCAGCCAAGCCATCGGCTTGGGAATCTCGACACTCGGAAACGGGTAGCGCGGGAATCTCGGCTTCAGCACGCGCGCCATTTCCAGCATCGACATCTCGCTGGCCGACAGGATATGTCGTCCCTTCGCCGCCGGTGTATCACCCGCCAGCAGGTGCGCACGCGCCACGTCGCGCACATCGACGATGCCGAACACCAGATTCGGCACGCCGGTGCGCAGCTTGCCGCTACCCAGGTCGCGCAGCGTGGCGATGCTGGTGGACTGGCTCGCGTTGGTCAGCGAGGGGCCGAGCACGAGTGAGGGGTTGATGCACACCAGGTCCCAACGCGACTGGCCCTGCGCCATGTTCCAGGCTTCGCGCTCCGCCGCAACCTTGGAGTACTGGTAGGGCTGATGATCGACCGAGCTCGAGGTATTCCATTGTTCCCCGGTATAGATACCGCCCGGTACGTCCTGCAGGTCCTGGTTATCGCCGTAGATCGCGGCGCAGCTCGTGGTGAGCACCACGCGCTTGACGCTCGCCGTCCGATTGCACGTGTCCAGCACGTTGCGCGTACCCTCCACCGCCGGCCGCACCAGCGCCTCGTTGGCGTCCTTGAAGCCGCTGATCACGAACGGCGAGGCCGTATGCACGACCAGCTCGCAGCCGGCCGCAGCCTCGTCGTAGCTGCCGGCGTCGAGCAGCTCGGACTTGAACAGCTTGAGCGCGCCCGGCGCCTTCTCGGCAATCGCCTTGAGATGCCCGACGCTCGGGGCCTTGGACGGATCGCGCACCGTGGCGTGCACGGTACGTCCCTCTTCGAGCAGGTACTTCACGATCCAGCTCGCGATGTAGCCACTCGCGCCGGTGACGAGGACCGGCGCCTTGGGATCGATCTGGGTCATCGCCACTCCGTGAGGAAAGACACCGCCCGCTGCGGCAGCTTCATTCTGGCACTTCGATCAGCCGGGGTTGGTCCGGCGCTGCCTCGGCCGTCTATCGCGGCCCATGAAGACTGCGGGTCTGAGGGACAGCCTCTGTCCTTGAAACGTCCTCTTCGTGCAACATTTCGCTTCTTGATCGTCCGGTGAAGCGGCAAGCGCTTCACCATCACCCCTGAATACGATGGTTGCCGGGCCCCTATGAGCCGACCACCTCAACATCCGACAGCGGATCACCGCTGCACCGAGGACTCGCGCCCCAGCCCTGGGTGCTTGGAGCGCGGCCGCGCGCTGCTGTCGCTGATGCGACGGCATCCGGTGCTGACCGGGTCCTGTCTGGTCGGCTCCTCCTACGGACTCATGGAGATGGCCTGGGCTGACGCGGCTGGCGCGACCCTGGTGTACTGCCTCGGCGCGCGCCTGTTGATGGCCTTGAGCCGAAGCGGCTCGCACGGCCACTGGTTGAGCGCGTGCTGGAATCTGGCCTTCGTCATCGACCTGGGCGTCAAAGCCTTCCTCGCCACGGTCTACAAGAGTCCACCCGATGCGGTGCTGGTGATCGAAGCAATCTCCAACACCAATAGCGACGAGTCCGCCGAGTTCCTGCTCAATTACTGGCAGCTCTTGGGGGCCTTCACCCTGCAGCTTAGTGTGCTTGCAGTACTGCTGCTGCTGGGCACGCGGCCTGCGCCTGAATATCGCATCCGCGGGTATCGGCCGTTGTTGATCGGCGCAGTGGTGTTTGGTCTGCTGCACCTGCACCCGACCGTTCGCCGCGCCAATCCCGTGGTGTTCTGGACCGTGCAGGCTGCGACCATCGAAGAGTTCCGCGCCAACGTCGACACCCTGGACGCCAAGCGCGAACAGGCCCGCGCACAACTGCCTCAGTGGCAGCCTCGATACACCGGTCCTGCGCGTCACACCATGGGGCTGGTCATAGGCGAGAGCACCAATCGCTGGAACTGGCAGCTGTACGGGTATTCGCGCGCCACCACGCCCCATCTGATGGCACAGCAGGATCAGCTGCTGGTGTTTCGCGATGTGATCTCGGCGGCATCCAGCACCGTATCCTCGCTGCGCTACATGCTGACGCCACGATCCCTCGACGCACCCGGTGGGGACGAAGCGCTACCGAGCGTGCTGATGCTCGCGCGCGAGGCCGGATACAAGATTTTCTGGATCAGCAACCAGCACGATCGCTATCTGACCACGCGCTTCGCCGGCGAGGCGGATGTCGTACACCTGCTCAATCGCGGCGGCGTTGCCAGCAGCGGCCTGGAAACACGCAGCCTGGACGAACGCCTGTTGCCCGCCTGGCGCGAGGCGCTTGTGGACCCGGCGCCACGCAAGCTGATCGTGGCGCATCTGCTCGGCGCGCATGCGCATTACGACCTGCGCAGCCCCGCCGACTTCCAGCATTTTGAAGCGAGCGAAGACGAGGTCGACCACGAACTCGCCGCACTTGGACGGCCGGCCTGGGTGCGCTTGCGTCGAGATCAGTACGACGACGCCATGCTCTACCAGGACTGGGTCATCAGCCAGTTGCTCGGCGAGTTCCGTAGCGCCTTGGGCACGCAATCCGGCGCCTGGCTCTACACCTCCGATCACGCGGAGGAAGTGGGCCACACACGGAATTTCACTGGACACTCGCCGGATGAAGCAGGCCAGGTCGTGCCGCTGTTGATCTGGCGTTCCAGCGGAGTCAGCGCAGCGGACAAGGCGAGACTGGAAGCACGGCCGTACCAGACCGATGTGCTCGACTGGACCGTGCTGAACCTGCTCAAGATCCAAACCCGACAAGACTCTGACCGCGATTCGCTGCTGTCCGATTCGTATCTGCCGCCCGAACGTCGCTTGCATGACGGCACGGTGTATCGCAGCCCTGGCGATGCGCGCACGCGCGCATGGTAGCTCGCAGACGCTTTGGCGCTAGGGTCTGTTGACATATGAATGGTCGCTGCGTTGCGAGTCCAAAATTCCGCCAGGCACGGCGCGACCGGCGAAGCTTGGTGACT
>JBQTJH010000183.1:0-2583 GCA_052387335.1 Panacagrimonas sp.
GATCGAGTACGTGATCGATCGCGAACACGCCAAGACGCTGGGGATTCCGATCTCCGACATCTTTTCGTCGCTGCAGACCTTTCTCGGCGGCAGCTACATCAACGACTTCAATCTCTACGGGCGCACCTACCGCGTCACCGCGCAGGCCGATGGCCCGGCGCGCGCGGTGCCGGAAGCGGTGAATCAGTTGTATGTGCGTTCACGCGAGGGGCAGATGGTGCCGCTGTCGACCCTGGTCAGCATTCGCCCGCGCCAGGCGCCGGACTACATCGAGCGATTCAACGTGTTTCGCTCCATCACCATCAATGGTTCTGCTGCGCCCGGCTATAGCTCGGCCGAGGCCATGCAGACCCTGGAGCAGCTGGCCGCGGAATTGCCGGCTGGCTTTCGCATCGAGTGGAGTGGTGTGAGTTATCAAGAGCGCAAGGCTGCGGGACAGTCGGTCTATATCTTCGCGGCCAGTGTCTTGTTCGTTTTTCTGGTGCTGGCCGCGCTGTACGAGAGCTGGATCGTGCCCTTCGCCGTCATTCTGGGGATTCCATTTGCCGTGTTCGGCGCCTTTGTCGCCTTGAGCCTGCGCGGCTTTGCCAACGATGTGTATGCGCAGATCGGGCTGGTGATGCTGATCGGCCTTGCCGCCAAGAACGCGATCCTGATCGTGGAGTTCGCCAAGCTCGGCTATGAGCGCGGGATGCCGCTGGCGCAGGCGGCGCTGGACGGCGCGCGTCAGCGTCTGCGCCCCATCCTGATGACCTCGTTCGCCTTCATTCTGGGCACCTTCCCGCTGGTGATCGCCAGTGGTGCCGGTGCCGCAGCGCGACAGGTGTTGGGCACGACCGTGGTGTTCGGCATGCTCGCGGCCACGCTCATCGGCATCTTTCTGGTGCCGGTGTTTTACGTGGTGCTGCAGGGCACGGTGGACCGCTTGCGCGGCGGCCGCAAGCCGATTGAAGGAGCGGGTTCATGAATCGCCTGCTGGTGCTAGTGCTGGCGTCCATGCTTGCGGCCTGCGCCCTGGGTCCGGATTACGCGCGGCCGGACATCGAGACGCCGGCAGCGTTCTCCAACTCGCCCGCCGATGCGCCGGGTTCCGTTGCCGACCTTGGCTGGTGGGAGTTGTATCGCGATCCCGAATTGAACGCCTTGATCAGCGCCGCGATTGCGCAAAACCTTGACCTGCGTATCGCCGCGGCGCGGCTGGAGCAGGCGCGTGCGGTTCTCGGTTCGACGGGTCTGAGCCTGTTGCCACAGGTGTCAGCCAACGCCGGTATCGAGCGCGCGCAAGCCCGTCTTGACAATGCGCGCAACGGCGAGCGCCTGGCGACGACCGAGTCTGTCGGCCTGGGGCTGTCCTGGGAGCTGGATCTCTGGGGCCGTCTGCGACGCGAAAACGAGGCCGCGCGCGCCGAATTGCTGGCGGCGGAATACGCGCGACGCGGCGTGATGGTGAGCTTGGTTTCAGAGCTTGCGACCACCTGGTTTCGACTGGCCAGCCTCGACGAACAGCTCAAGGTCACGCGTGCCACCTTGCAGACGCGCGAACAGTTTCTGCAGCTGACCCAGGCGCAGTTCGAGCGCGGTACCGTCAGCGGTCTGGACGTGGCCACCGCCGAGGCGCAGCTGGCGCAGGCGCGCGCCAGCATCCCCGACTTCGAACGCCAGGTGGCGCAGACCGAGCACGCCTTGTCTCTGCTGCTGGGTCGCAACCCGACGGCCTTCGCCAGCCGTGCGCTGGAACAGGCCACCGCGATGACGCCGCAGGTTCCTGCCGGCCTGCCCAGCAGTCTGATCGAGCGCCGCCCCGACATTCTCCAGGCCGAGCAGGGCCTGATCGCTGCCAATGCGCGCATCGGCGTGGCCAAGGCCGCGCTGTTTCCGCGGCTTTCCCTCACCGGCAGTTTTGGTTCGCTGAGCAGCAACATGACCGACCTGTTCAGCAGCGGCGCCGAGACCTGGTCGCTGGGTGTGGGCGTGCTGCAGCCCTTGCTCGACAGAGAACACAATTTCTATCGCATCGATCTGGCGGATGCGCGCAAGGCCGAGGCCCTGGCGGTCTATGAGCGCGCCGTGCGCAACGGCTTTCGCGAGGTGGCCGACGCGCTGGTTGCGCGGCAGAAGCTGGCCGAGGTCGAAGCCGCGCAGAAGCAGCTCGTGGCGGCGCAACTACGCGCAGAGGAAATCGCCACCGCACGCTACAAGGTGGGTTACTCGTCGTACTTCGACGTGATCAATGCCGATCGCGATCTGTTCAACGCCAAGCTGTCGCTGGCGTCAGCGCGATTGAACGCGCGGCTGGCGACGGTGCAGTTGTATCGCGCGCTGGGTGGGGGCTGGCAGGTGATGGTGTCGACGACGGCGACGCCATAAAGGCTGTCATCCTGAGCGCAGCGAAGGATCTTTTCTCCGATGGCGCCTACGCTCTGCAAATAGATCCTTCGCTGCGCTCAGGATGACAGGGCGCGCCGGCCCAGCACCCTAATCCCGATCCGCGTCGGCGATGCCCTGATCCTGCGGCTGGCGGAAAGACTCGAACAGCGGCCGCACGCGATTGACCAGGGTGCAGAACAGGTCGGCGGTTTTTTC
>JBQTJH010000184.1:0-14720 GCA_052387335.1 Panacagrimonas sp.
CCGCTCCGCACCAAACGAACCGCCTCGAGCTTGAACTCGGCGCTATGTACTCTTCTGCTCTTCATCTTTCACCTCGAAACACATCATCACACTCAGTGGATGTGTCCGGGAAAAAGAGGGAAGCTCACAATGCCCGAAATGCCGGCTGCCAACTCACGCTCTGCATTGAAGCCGACAAACTGCGGAAACTCGCGCTCTGACTGAACGCGCAGCGCGAAATATGGGCCGGAATCAGAAGACGTGATTTCGCGGATGAGCATGTGATCGTCAGCGCCTAACGGTTAATCAAAGGGCAGGCTTCCGTATGTCCGCACATTGTTCGGGCCACCGTCGTCGCCTTGATATTCATGACGTACTCATCTCATTCAGGCTGCTGTCAACATAACAATTATTGGGCGCAACACCGATCATGAAGCTATGTCTTACCGCGTGTTGGCGTGCCGTGCCAACGCCCAAGCGACATGCTCGCGCACCACGTCATCGAGATGCTCGTGCTGCTCATGTAGCGCCGCGGCGATCTCCCCCGAACGCGGCGCATTGCCAAGCGCGATCGCGAGATTGCTCAACCAGCGCGCGTGATCAAGCCGACGCAGCGGCATGCCCTCGGTGCGTTGCAGCCACTCGGCCTCAGTCCATCGCCACAAGGTCAGCAGTTGCGCAGCGTCGAGGCCGTTGCGGGGCAGGAAATCTGTTTCGCTCGCGGGCTCTGCGCCGCGATTCCAGGGGCACACGAGCTGGCAGTCGTCGCATCCGACGATGCGGTTGCCCATCAGCGGGCGCAGTTCTTCCGGAATCGGGCCGTGGTGCTCGATAGTGAGGTAGGAGACGCAGCGCCGCGCATCGATGGTGTAGGGCGCAACGATGGCGCCGGTGGGGCAGGCCTTGATGCAGGCGCGGCAGCCGCCGCAGCCGTCGGCGACCGGCGGGCGCGGATCGGGCGGCAGCGCGAGGTCGGTGAACAGCTCGCCGAGGAAGAACCACGAGCCCTGTTCCTTGGCGATGAGCAGGCTGTGCTTGCCGATCCAGCCGAGGTTGGCGTTGCGGGCCAGCGCTTTTTCGAGAATCGGCGCGCTGTCGGCGAACACTCGGTGGCCGAGCGATCCGATGTCGCGCTCGATGCGTCGCGCCAGCTTGAGCAGGCGCGCGCGCAGCACGCGGTGGTAGTCGCGACCCAGCGCGTAGCGCGAGATGTACGCGCGCGTGCCATCGGCGAGCACGCTGGCCGCGTCGGTGGCCTGCGGCCAGTACGGCAGGCGCACGGAGATCACGCTCAAGGTGCCGGGGCGCAGGGCCTGCGGATCGGCGCGCAGTTCCGGCGCGCGTTCCATGTACTGCATGCCGGCGTGATGACCCTGCGCGAGCCAGCGCCGCAGGTGCGCGAGGTCCTCGCTGAGTTCGACTCTGGAGATGCCGGCATCGGCAAAGCCCAGTTCCAGCGCCCAGGTGCGGATTGAGGACGTGAGGGCTTCGAGTTGAGCCGTTTCGAGTGTCATCTGCGCAGAGGGTCTTCGCGGCACCAAGGTGCTGCCCGCATACTCACGTCATGAATGTTCTTGCAGGCCATGCTCATCGACCGCGATTGTATTCGGCCGCTCAGGCGCGCGAGTTGGATCGGCGTTTCAGCCGTGAATGCGATGTCCCCAGCTACACGCTGATGCAGTGCGCCGCGCAGGCCGCGTTTGATGCGCTGCGCCGGCGCTGGCCGCAAGCGCGACGGATCGCGGTGCTATGTGGTTCGGGGAATAACGGCGGAGACGGCTACGAGGTCGCAGCCCTGGCTGTCGATGCCGGCATGACGGTTGATATCGCGCACGTCGGCGCG
Source organism: Panacagrimonas sp. (assembly GCA_052387335.1). Taxonomy (GTDB): domain Bacteria; phylum Pseudomonadota; class Gammaproteobacteria; order Nevskiales; family Nevskiaceae; genus Panacagrimonas. The sequence continues at coordinate 1,823 of JBQTJH010000184.1, forward strand.
CTACCGACGGGCGGTGATGCGGTGACAGCGCAATCGAGCTGGGCTCGGCAGCATGGCCCTGCGGCCGAATTTTCCGAGGAATGGGCGCGCGATGTACTGCCCAAGGCCGAGGTCATCTGCGACGCAATCTTCGGGATTGGTATCACGCGTGAGGTGAGCGGCCTCGCGGCCGCGGCGATCAAGGCCATCAATGCGCGCCGGTCTGAGCAGGCCGTGCTGGCCCTGGACCTGCCTTCAGGATTGGATGCCGACAGCGGCACGGTGCAGGGCTGTGCCGTGCGGGCCGATCTGACGGTGAGTTTCATCGTGCGCAAGCTCGGGCCTTACACCGGCGCGGGGCCCGATTACGCCGGGCACCGTGAATTGGCCGATCTTCAGATTCCGACGGCCTTGGTCGAATCCTCGCCCGCTTTGGCGATGCTGATGCGCTGCGAAGACCTTGTGGCGGCGCTGCCGCCGCGACCGCGCAGTGCGCACAAGGGCGCGCATGGGCAGGTGCTGTTGGTGGGCGGTGACGCCGGCATGGCCGGTGCGATTCTGCTCGCCGTCCGCGGTGCGCTGCGTACGGGTGCCGGTCTGGTCAGCGCGGTGACGCGCCCGGCGCATGCGCTGCCGCTGACCGCCGCCCAGCCGGAGGCGATGTTTCACGGTGTGGACAGCGCGGCCAGCATCGACGAGCTGCTGCGCAAGTCCGATGTGGTCGCCGTCGGACCCGGCCTGGGCCAGAGCGTCTGGAGTGCCGGATTGCTTGACCGCTGTCTTCGCGCAGGCCGGCCGCTGGTGCTGGACGCCGACGCGCTGAACCTGCTGACCCGCACACCGACCATTCGCCTGCCGCCGGACAGCGTGATCACGCCGCACCCGGGCGAGGCAGCACGCCTGCTCAATACCGACACCGCGACTATCCAGCGTGACCGTCTTGCCGCCGCGCGCGCGCTGCGCCAGAGATTCGGCACTGTGGTGGTGCTCAAGGGCGCCGGCACGCTGGTCTGCGGCGAACAGGTGCAGGTCTGTCCCTTTGGCAATCCGGGCATGGGGGTTGGCGGCATGGGCGACGTACTGACCGGTGTCATCGCCGCGCTGATCGGCCAGGGTCTGTCACCGGAACAGGCGGCAGCGCACGGCGTGCTGGCTCACGCCCTGGCCGGTGATCGAGCCGCGGCGGACGGCGAGCGCGGCATGGTCCCCAGCGACTTGATCGAACACCTCCGCCTCTTGGTGAATCCAAAATGGAGCTGAAGCTCGACGATGCAGAGGCCACCGCTGCACTGGGCGCTCAGCTGGCCCCTTACCTTCTCGCGGCCGGTGGCGGCGTGGTGTTTCTGCGTGGCGATCTGGGTGCGGGCAAGACCACCCTGGCGCGCGGTCTTCTGCGCCATGCCGGGATCGAGGGCACCTTGCGCAGCCCGACCTACACCTTGATGGAGCCCTACGTGGCCGGCGGCCAGGCCTTTCTGCACCTGGATCTGTATCGGCTCGCCGACCCGGAGGAGGTGGAAAATCTCGGACTGCGCGATTACCCGACCGATTCGACCCTGTGGCTGGTGGAGTGGCCGGAGCGCGGACTGCCGCATTTGCCCGCACCCGACCTGTGCGTGGACCTGGAGCATCGTGATGGTGCGCGGGCCGCCCGGCTGTCGGGGCCCTTGGCGGGGTCTATCGCGGCGGAGATCGGTCCATAATCGACTTGAAGTACGGGTCTTATCTGTCTGGTTTGGATCAAAATAAAATCTTGCGTTCGACAAAACATCACGCTATGGTCCCGCGCGTGTTCGGGCCGGAGCGAGCGGCCATGCGGTGGATGATCCCTCTGATCCTCGGTTGTGCGGCCTGGAGCGCTGGCGCAGCCGACCTGGGCGACCTGCGTTTATGGGATTCGCCGGAAGGCACGCGCGTGGTGTTCGAGTTGGGCGAGGGTTCTGCGCACAAGGTGTTCACGCTCGACAATCCGGCGCGCATCGTGGTGGATCTGCCGGCAACGACCGGCGCCCGCGTTGCCAATCGCGTCAAGGGCAGCGGTGTGGTCAAGAGCATCCGCGCTGCGGAGCGTGAGGACGGCTCCCTGCGTGTGGTGCTCGATATGGCCAGCCAGGTGCAGCCGCGCAGCTTCCTGCTCGATCCCGCCGAGCAATACGGTCATCGTCTCGTGCTTGATCTGTCGGATGAAGGCTCGGCGACACCAGCGCAGGCGGCCGCAGCCCCGGCACTTGCGCCGCCGGCCAAGGTCACGCCTGCCCCCGTCAACTCTGCGCCGCGCCCCCCTGCTGCCGGCGGTCGCCCGATCGTGGTCGCCATCGATGCCGGCCACGGTGGCGAAGATCCCGGCGCCATTGGTCATGGCGGTCTGCAGGAAAAGCAGGTCGCGCTGGTGCTGGCACGCAAGCTGGCCGGCAAGATCAACGCCGAACCAGGCTTTCGCGCGGTGCTGACCCGCGATGGCGACTATTACCTGCCACTGCGCGAGCGCATCAACCGCGCGCGCAAGGCGCAGGCCGATCTGTTCGTGTCGGTGCACGCCAATGCGCTGAAGGATCGGCGCATGCGCGGGTCGGCGGTGTACGTGGTGTCGCCGCGCGGTGCCACCAGCGAGCACGCGCGCTGGTTGGCGCAGAAGGAAAACGCCGCTGATCTGGTCGGTGGTATCGAGCTGGAAGACAAGGACAACGAATTGGCCGCGGTGCTGATCGACCTGTCGCAGTCGTCCACCATGGAAGCGAGCTTCGACGTGGGCTCGCGCATGCTGCAGTCGCTCGGCAAGGTCAATGTCTTGCAACGCACCCAGGTCCAGCAAGCCGCGTTCGTGGTGCTCAAGGCTCCGGATATTCCCTCGGTGCTGGTGGAAACCGCCTTCATCACCAACGCTGAAGAAGAGCGGCTGTTGCGTAGCGAAGACGGCCAGGATCGCCTGGTGCGTTCCATGTTCGAGGGCATCAAGGGATATTTCGACAGCTATCGCCCACAACCGCAGCCACCGCTGCGCGACGAAGGGCCGCGGCTACAGAAGGTTCGTGGGGATATGTCAGTAGGGGAAGGGAGCCGCGCCCGCCTGCATTAGATGGGCTGCGCGATGGGTGTTGAATCAGGGAGAGTGGGGCCGGGGGCCGTGCAGCGATGCACGGCCCTTGTTCTTGGGCGATCCAGCACCGCGCCTGATTCACCGATAATCGCGCCTCTTTCGCGTACGTAGGTCCTCATGCCGATCCAGGTGCTGCCTGATGTCTTGATCAACCAGATCGCGGCCGGCGAAGTGGTGGAGCGCCCGGCGGCGGTGATCAAGGAACTGGTGGAAAACAGCCTGGACGCAGGCGCGCGCCGCATCGAGGTGGAGCTGGAGCAGGGCGGCCTGGGCCTGATCCGTGTGCGTGATGATGGCCAGGGCATTGCCGCAGGCGAGCTGGCCTTGGCCTTGTCACGTCATGCCACCAGCAAGATCGCCGCGCTGGACGATCTGGAGAACGTCGCCAGCCTGGGTTTTCGTGGCGAGGCGCTGCCGAGCATCCTGTCGGTGTCGCGCATGAGTCTGAGTTCGCGCACGGCCGATCAGGTGCACGGCTGGCAACTAGGCGGTGCGGGTCGCGTCGACGTTGGCGTGCCCGTGGCGGTGGCGCATCCGCCCGGTACGACCATCGAAGTGGCCGACCTGTTCTTCAACACGCCCGCGCGTCGAAAATTTCTCAAGAGCAGCGCCACCGAGTTGCGTCACGCCGATCAGTGGCTGCGACGTCTGGCCTTGGCACGCATGGACGTTGGAGTGAGCCTGCGCCACGATCGTCGGCGCCTGCTGGAGCTGACGCCGGTGAACACCGACGCTGAACGCGACGCGCGCGTGACGGCGGTCTGCGGTGATGAGTTTTTGGCGCATCGCGTTGCGGTGGACGAATCGCGCCACGACATGCGCTTGTCGGGCTGGTTTGCTCGTCCGAGTTTTTCGCGTGCTTCGGCGGATTTGCAGTACTTCTACGTCAACGGACGCTGCGTGCGCGACCGCCTGGTGGCGTTCGCGATTCGACGCGCGCTGGCTGATGCCATGCACTCCACGCGACACCCGGCCTTCGTGCTGTATCTGGAACTGGATGCGCGCGCGGTCGACGTCAATGTGCATCCGCAGAAGACCGAGGTGCGATTTCGCGAGTCCTCGCGCGTGCACGATTTTCTGTTTGCGGCGATCCAGCAGAGGCTGCGCTCGCTGCGTCCCGATGCAGACCAGCATCGCGTGCAGTTCTTGGTGCCGGATGCGCTGCCTCGGCATGAGACGTCGGCGATCCCGTCATCAGCCTGGTCGGTGCGCGAGCCCAGCTTTGCGCAGACCGCGTGGGCCATGTTGCCGACACGGGAACGTGTAGATGCCGCGCCGACCGACACGACGATGCAGGCGTCTGATGAGGCGCAAGGCCATGCGGTCGGCGTCGGGGTGCTGGGTCATGCGATCGCGCAGTTGCATGGCGTCTTCATCCTGGCGCAGAACGCGCGCGGACTGGTGCTGGTCGACGCGCACGCCGCGCACGAACGCGTGCTCTACGAGCGCATGAAGCAGGAACTATCCGCAGGGCGTCTGGCGTCGCAGGCACTGTTGGTGCCGCAGTTCCTGAGCCTTGCCGAGGATCAGGTCGACGCTTTGGAAGCCAGGCGCGAGGCCCTGCTGGATCTGGGCCTGGAGCTGGATCGCGTCGGCCCGGCATCCATGCAGGTGCGTGCCGTGCCGCCGACTCTGGCGCGCGAAGACGTCGCCGCGCTGGTTGCGAGCCTGGCTCGCGAGGATGGTCGCGCCACGCCGCACGCGCATTTTGGCGAGGTGCTGGACGCGCAAAGCCGTGTGCTCGCCGACGTCGCCTGTCGCGCCGCGATCAAGGCCAATCGACGCTTGAGCCTGCCGGAGATGGACGCGCTGCTGCGTGACATGGAGCGCACCGAGCTGGCGGATCAATGCAATCACGGTCGCCCGACTTGGGTGCAGCTCGACATGTCGGAGCTGGATCGCTTGTTCCTGCGGGGACGCTGATGACCCCGTCGCGTCCAGTGGTCCTGCTGATGGGGCCGACTGCGTCCGGCAAGACCGGCTTGTCACTGGCTCTGGCCCAGCGCTTGGCCGCGCGCGGCGAAACCGTGGAGATCATCAGCGTCGATTCGGCGCAGGTGTATCGCGGCATGGATATCGGCACCGCCAAACCGGATCGATTGGAACGGGCCGGCGTGGTGCATCACCTGATCGACATCTGCGAACCAACCGAGGCGTATTCCGCCGCGCGCTTCGTCGACGACGCGAAGCGACTGATTGGCGAGATCCGTGCACGCGAGCATCTTCCGCTGCTGGTGGGCGGCACCATGCTGTACCACCGCGCCTTGACCCAAGGGATCAGCGATCTGCCGTCCGCCGACCCGGCCGTGCGCGCCCGCATCACCGCACAGGCGCAGGCGCAGGGGTGGCCAGCGCTGCATGCCCAATTGGCCGGGCTGGATGCGATCACCGCACAGCGTCTGCACCCCAACGATGGCCAAAGAATTCAGCGCGCACTGGAGGTGATTGAAACCTCAGGTCGAACGCTGAGCGAGCTGCATGGCCGCAAGGCTGTAACTGAAGACGCCGACGTCGGCTTTCTCAAGCTGGCCCTGATGCCGCCGCAGCGAGCGGAACTGCACGCCAGAATTGTCCTGCGCCTGCAACAGATGTTTGAGCACGGGTTTGTCGCCGAAGTGCAACAACTGCGTGCGCGCGGCGACCTGCACCTGGAGCTGCCGGCGATGCGTGCCGTCGGGTATCGACAGATCTGGCTGCACCTGGAAGCCCGAACCCCGCGCGCCGAAGCCGAGGCCCAGGCATTGGCCGCCACGCGGCAGTTTGCCAAGCGTCAAATCACCTGGCTCCGATCCGAGCACGATCTTTGCTGGTTGAACTCCGAATCGCCGGACGTGGTCGATGTGGCCCTCCGGCAAATCGACGAATGGAAGCCGAAATCACCGTGCTAGACTTCATGCCCGAGCGGGCGGCGAACTCGCAGCGCAGTGGATAACGAAACCCCCAGGGGATTAAAAAATGTCTAAAGGCCACACTTTGCAAGAACCCTTTCTGAATGCGCTGCGCAAAGAGCGCATCCCTGTTTCCATCTACCTGGTGAATGGCATCAAGCTGCAGGGGCAGATCGAGTCGTTCGATTCGTTCGTGGTTCTGCTCAAGAACAGCGTGAGCCAGATGGTCTACAAACACGCCATTTCAACCATCGTTCCGGCCCGCGCCGTGCGTCTGCACGACCCCGAAGCCGAAGCCGGTGAAGAACCCGCCGCGAGCTGAGTGTCCGTTCAAGCTCTCTTCGAGCGCCCGCCCAGCGGCCAGCGCGCAGTTCTGGTTCACCTCGAGTTTCCGCGTAGCGATTTTGAGTCTGATCGTCGTGAGTTCGAGGAGCTAGCGCGCTCCGCGGGCGCCGACATCCACAGCATCGTCGGCGGTTCACGTGTAAAGCCGGATTCGGGCCTGTTCATCGGCAGCGGCAAGGCCGACGAGATCGCCATCATCGTGCGCTCTGCCGAACTGGATCTGGCGATCTTCAACCACGATTTGTCGCCCAGCCAGGAACGCAACCTGGAGAAAATCCTGCAGTGCCGCGTGCTCGACCGGGCTGGCCTGATTCTCGACATCTTCGCCAACCGCGCGCGCTCGCACGAGGGCAAGCTGCAGGTGGAACTCGCGCAGTTGCAGCATCTGTCGACACGACTGGTGCGTGGCTGGAGTCACCTTGACGGTCAGAAGGGCGGCATCGGCATGCGCGGCCCCGGTGAAACCCAGCTAGAAGTTGATCGTCGTCTGGTGCGCGCGCGCATCGACACGCTCAAGGCGCATCTGGAAGTGGTGCGCAAGCGCCGCGCGCAGAGTCGCGCCTCGCGCAAGCGCAACGAGGTGCCCTCGGTGTCCATCGTCGGGTACACCAATGCTGGCAAGTCCACCTTGTTCAACGCGCTGACCGGTGACGACAGCTATGCCTCGAACAAGCTGTTCGCGACCCTGGACACCACCGTACGCAAGCTGGAAATGCCCACGGGCGAACATGCGGTCATTGCGGACACCGTGGGGTTTGTGCGCGACCTGCCGCATGACCTGATCGCTGCATTTCGCGCCACCCTGGAAGAATCACGCGACGCCGATCTGCTGCTGCACGTGGTCGACGCGGCCGATCCGGAGCGCATGGCGCGGATCGAGCAGGTGGAGGACGTGCTGCGCGAGATCGGCGCCGGAGAGGTGCCGCATCTGCTGGTCTTCAACAAAATTGACCTGCGCGAGGCTGAGACCGCGCGTATGGAAGACAACGAGCAGGGCCAGCCACAGAGGGTGTTTGTGTCGGCCCGGACAGGTGAAGGTCTTGAGATCCTGCGCGCCGCCATCGCCGCCCGGTTGAAGCCGGATATCGCCTTGCACGAGCTGAGTCTGCCGGCCGGGGCGGCGCGTTTGCGCGCGCAGTTGTTTGAGCATCGGGCGGTTCGCAGCGAGACCCTGGACGAGGACGGCACCTACCATCTGCGTGTGGAGATGCCCTACGAGCGCCTGCGCGGCCTGTGCGTTGCCGCCGGTGTCGTGCCCCCCTCGACGCCCCGGGTGTTTGAGGAATGGGAGTCCGAGCCATAGAATCGGCGCCCTAGAAATTACAGACTTCGTCGCCACTTACACCGCAGGGTGTAGTTAACGCCGGCCCCGGCGAAGATTCATTCCACGTCGCCCTGCGGCGTTCACGACTTTAGACAGACAACAGATCCCCATGGCCTGGAACGAAGGACCCAATCGCGACCCCTGGAGTCAGGGGCCCGGCGGCAAGCCCGGTGGTGGCAATGGCGGCCCCCCCGATTTGGACGAAATGCTCAAGCGCCTCAAGGCGCGCTTCGGCGGTGGCCGCAGCGGCGGCGGCGGTCCGCGCGGTTCCGGCGCCACCCCGCAGCTGCCCAAGGGCGTGTTCGGGCTGATCGCGGCCGGCATTGCAGCGCTGTGGGTGTTCAGCGGCGTGTACGTGGTGGACGAACAGGAACGCGGCGTGGTGCTGCGCTTCGGCGAATACAGCCGCACTGCAACTCCGGGTATCGGCTGGCGCATTCCCTGGCCGATTGAAACCATGGAGCGCATCAACGTCACCCAGGTGCGTCAGGTCACTGATCGCCAGAGCATGCTGACCAAGGACGAGAACATCGTCGACGTCGAGCTCACCGTGCAGTACCGCGTGTCGACGGTTGAGGACTACTTATTCAATGTCGACAATCCCGACCTGACCCTGCAACAGGCGACCAAGGCGGCGGTGCGTGAAACCGTGGGTCGCAGCGAGATGGACTTCATCCTCACGCAGGGTCGTCAGGCCATTGCCGATCAGACCAAGCAGATCCTTCAGGAGCTGCTGGACGAGTACAAGGCGGGTCTGGTGGTGTCCGAAGTCAACCTGCAGCAGGCGCAGCCGCCGGAAGCGGTGCAGGCCGCGTTCGCGGACGCGATCAAGGCACGTGAAGACCAGGAACGCCTCAAGAACGAGGCCGAGGCCTACGCCAACGACCGCCTGCCCAAGGCGCGCGGCGCGGCAGCGCGTCAGATCGAAGAGGCCACCGGTTACCGCGATCAGGTCGTCGCCCGGGCCGAGGGTGATGCCTCGCGCTTCACCCAGTTGGTGACCGAGTACCGGCAGGCTCCGCAGGTCATGCGCGAACGCCTGTATCTGGACAGCATGAGTCAGGTCTTGATGGGCAGCTCCAAGATCATGATCGATGTTGATTCCGGCAATCCCATGTTCTATCTGCCCTTGGATCAGTTGCTGAAATCCACGCCGCGTACGGACGGGTATCCGGCGGACTACGTGACCTTGCCCGGAACCACCAGCGGGTCCGGCGTGATTGACCCCGCGCGTTCGCGCGAACGGAGCCGCCCATGAGCAAGAATCCTCCCCTCCTGTTGCTGGTCCTCGCCTTCGTCGTGGTGATGGCGGCGAGCGGCAGCTTCTTCACCGTGGATCAGCGCGAGCGTGTGCTGCTGTTCCAGCTCGGCGAGATTCGCGGTGCGGATTTTGAGCCGGGTCTGCACTTCAAGCTGCCGTTCGTGCAGCGCGTGGAGCGCTTTGACGGCCGCATTCTCACCCTGGACAACCAGACCGAGAACTTCCTCACCGTCGAGAAGAAGAATGTCGAGGTCGACTTCTTCGTCAAGTGGCGCATCGTCAACACCACCAATTACTACCGTGCTACTGGCGGACAGGAACTGGTTGCCATGGATCGCCTGGCCGCCATCGTCAATCCGGGTCTGCGCGCCGAATTCGGCTCGCGCACGATTCAGCAGGTGGTGTCGGGCGAGCGCAACGAAATTCTGGACGCCCTGGAAAAGCGCGTCGTCGACAAGGTCTCCGAGCTGGGTATTGCCATTGTCGACGTCCGCGTCAAGCGCGTTGATCTGCCCACGGATGTCAGCGAATCGGTGTATCAGCGCATGCGCGCCGAGCGCACGCGGGTGGCGTCTGACTTGCGCGCGCGCGGCGCCGAGGAAGCCGAGCGTATTCGTGCGAACGCCGACCGCGAGGCCCAGATCACGGTGGCCAATGCCTATCGCGATTCCGAAAAGCTGCGCGGCGAAGGCGATGCCAAGGCTGCCGAAATCTATTCCAAGGCCTATGGTGCGGACGCGGAGTTCTACAAGTTCTACCGCTCCTTGAATATCTATCGCGAGGCCTTCGGTACCCGCGACAACATCCTGGTGCTGGAACCGGACGGCGAGCTGTTCAAATACTTCAAGAGCCAGGGCAAGTAAGCCTCGGTGTGGTCTGAGCTGCTGCTGGCGGCCGGTCTGCTGATGGTGCTGGAAGGGCTTCTGCCCTTCCTGGTACCCGGCCGGTTTCGCCAAGCGCTGCTCAATCTGGCTGCGGTTGAAGACCGCTGGATGCGAATCTTTGGGCTGGTCTCCATGCTGATCGGGCTGCTGATCCTCAACGCAGTAAAATAGTCGGCCCGCTTTCCGGCTTTCCCAAGACAACCCCATGGCCACCAAACGCTGGATGCTGCCTGACGGCATGGAAGAAACCCTGCCGCCCGTGTCCTGGCAACTGGAGCGCCTGCGTCGGCGCCTGCTGGATCACTACTTTGAGGCCGGCTACGAGCTGATCCTGCCGCCACTGGTGGAGCATCTAGATACCTTGCTGACCGGCAGCGGCAGCGATCTGGAGCGCCAGACCTTCAAGTTCGCCGACCCGGACGGCGGCCGCATGCTCGGCATCCGTGCCGACATGACGCCGCAGGCCGCGCGTATCGCCGCACGCCGTTATGCCGGCGATCAGGCCGTGCGCCTGTGTTATCTGGGCACGGTGCTGCGCACCGCGCCCGATAGTCCGGGGGGCGCGCGTTCGCCGCGGCAAGTGGGTTGCGAACTGTTCGGTCAGTCCGACGTACAGGCTGACCTGGAAGTGATGCGCCTGATGCTGCGCACCCTGGAGCTGGCCGGTGTCACCGACGTGCACCTGGATCTGGGGCATGTCGCGATCTACCGCGCGGTGATCGCGCGACTGGAGCTGGACGCCGACGACGAGGCGGCGCTGTTCGGCATCCTGCAGCGCAAGTCGCACCCGGACATGGCCGAGTTCGGACGCGCGCGCGGGCTCAATGGCGTTGTCGCTACGCTGTCCGCCCTGATGGATCTCAACGGCGATGTCAGCGTGCTGCAACGCGCGCGGCAGATGCTGACGCCCCTGGATGAAGTTGTGGACGCCGCGATCCGCTCGCTGGAGCTCGTCGCGACGCATCTGGCGAACGAGTTCCCGCAACTGCCGATCCACGTCGATCTGGCGGAGTTGCGCGGGCTGCGCTATCACACCGGGCTGGTGTTCGCGGCCTTCGCGCCGGGACACGGGCGTGAGATTGCGCGCGGCGGTCGTTACGACGGCGTGGGACGCGAATTCGGTCGCGCGCTGCCGGCAACGGGATTTTCTGCGGATATGAATGAACTGCTGCGTCTGGGAGCGGAGTGATGGGTAAGTCAGTTGTTGTGATCGGCGCCCAATGGGGTGACGAGGGGAAAGGAAAGGTGGTCGATCTGCTCACTGATCGTGCCCAGGCCGTGGTGCGCTTCCAGGGCGGGCACAACGCCGGTCATACGCTCGTGATCAACGGCGTGAAGACCGCGCTGAACCTGATCCCTTCCGGAATCATGCGGCCGGGTGTGGCCTGCCTGATCGGCAACGGCGTGGTGCTGTCGCTGCCAGACCTGGTCAAGGAGATCGAAAAGGTCGAGGCCACCGGCGCGTCGGTGCGCGATCGCCTGCGGATCTCGGAAGCCACGCCGCTGGTGCTGCCGGTGCACGTGAAGCTCGACCAGGCGCGCGAGAAGGCGCGCGGTGAGGCCAAGATCGGCACCACCGGCAAGGGCATAGGTCCGGCCTACGAGGACAAGGTGGCGCGTCGCGCCATCCGCGTCGGCGACCTGTTCCATCGCGATCAGCTCGCGGCCAAGCTCGGCGAGCTGCTGGCCTTCCACAATTTCGTCTTGATCAACTATTTCAAGGAAGAGCCGGTCGATTTTCAGGCCACGCTCGACTCGCTGCTCGGCTATGCCGACATCGTCAAGCCCATGGTGTCGGATGTCACCGAGCTGCTACGCCTGCACCTGCGCCGCGGTGACAACGTGCTGTTCGAAGGCGCGCAGGGCGCGCTGCTGGATATCGATCACGGCACCTATCCGTATGTCACCTCCAGCAACACCACGGCGGGTGGTGCGGCCACCGGCACCGGTGTGGGCCCGCGTGAACTCGACTACGTGCTCGGCATCGTCAAGGCCTATGCCACGCGCGTCGGCAGCGGCCCGTTTCCAACCGAGCAGGACAACGACACCGGCCAGCACATTCGCGACAAGGGTCAGGAATACGGCACCGTCACCAAGCGCCCGCGTCGCTGCGGCTGGTTCGACGCGGTGGCCGCGCGCCGTTCGATTTTCAACAACAGCGTCACCGGCCTGTGCGTGACCAAGCTCGATGTGCTGGACGAGCTGGACACGCTCCGCATCTGCACCGGTTACACCTTGAACGGTAAGCCGGTCGACGTGCCGCCCATCGGCGCCGAAGGTTTCGGCGCGGTGACGCCGGTGTACGAGGAACTACCCGGCTGGAAGTGCAATACCTATGGCGTGACGCGCTATGCCGACTTGCCTGCGGCTGCAAAGCGCTATCTGACGCGCGTGCAGGAAGTGACCGAGACTGAGATCGCTATCATCTCCACCGGTCCGGATCGCGAGCACACCATGGTGCTGCGCAATCCTTTCGACTAGGCCTCAGCTGATCCGGTGGCGCCGCCTTGCTGTTTAGCGGCGCGTGATTCTGCGCCAGCGTTCCGGCGTATCGAACTCACCGGCCCACAGCCCGCGCCGCGCCGCCCGGGCCTGGTTTTCAGCTTTGGCGAATCGGCCTGCGCTGTAACGCCGGTAGTCCAGGGCCCAGCCTTGCTCGACCAGCCAAGCGTTGAGACTTTTGCCGGCGACCTTGCAGCGAGATACCGCACGTCCGTGTGGGTCGGTCTCAAGGCGTTCGCAGAAAACCTTGCGCTGCGCCAGATGGGCGCGCAGGGCGCGGCTGGCGGCCTCGCCGCATTTCCAGGGCTTGGCCGCGCGTTGGCAGATCTGGTCGGCCTCCGGCGCATCCACGCCCCACAGGCGCACGCGCTGGCCGGCGATTTCCAGGCTATCGCCGTCCACCACCTTGGCACGGCCGCTGAATGAATCCGCAGGCAGCGCCTGCGAGCTCCAGGCGATCAGCAACACGAGGACCCGATATCGATTCATTCCAGGAGCTGACAATTCGGGCTGAGGATTCGAATCGGGTTAACCTGTCAGGCGTGAAGCAGGATGTTGACGCTCACTTCGCGCCAGGGCACCAATCAAACAAAAAAGCCCAGCAGGGCTGGGCTTTTT
>JBQTJH010000185.1:0-7245 GCA_052387335.1 Panacagrimonas sp.
CTCGTGGTTCTGAATTCACTGAAAGACAGCGAACCGGGAATGCGAGCAACCGGCTCCGGTCCCGCCTCGACTTTGAAGGCGGACACGGACCGGAAACACCGCGTTTCGCCCTAAGGCGGCGGAACCAGTCCTTGCCCAATCGTTAGCTTCCGGAGAGTCCCGCCATGAAATCCAATTCTCGTCGCCGTCAATCCAATCGCATTTTCGTTCGCAGCCTGATCTCTGCCGCTGTTGTCCTGACCTTCTCGCCGGATCTGCATGGCAGCACCTGCGAGCTGATCGGCATCGGGCCCGGCAGCAGCGCCGGTGCGGGTGTCAACTCGCTGGCTTGCGGTCATTTCAATGCCGCAGGTGGAGCGGGCGCGACGGCTGTTGGCAACAGCAATAACGCCAGCACAACGAACGCAAGCGCAGTCGGCTTCGGAAACCGGGCGTCAGGAGCCTCCAGTAGCGCGTTCGGCAACGACAGTCAGGCGACTCAGCAATTCAGCAATGCCTTCGGTGCCAGTAACCAGGCCAACGCCGAGCGCAGCACTGCCATTGGCGTCAGCAATATTGCGTCCGGCGTGCGCAGCACCACGGTGGGAAGCCAGAACCGGGCGGGCGGCTTGAACAGCTCGGCATTGGGCAGCGAAAACATGGCGACCCAAACCGATAGTACCGCGGTTGGACGCGCCAACAATGCGACTGGCATGCGTTCCTCGGCGGTCGGCAGCGAGAATTTGGCGAACGAGGCCGACAGTACGGCCGTCGGACGTCTCAACGAGGCCTCCGGCCAGCGTTCCTCGGCGGCCGGCTACGGCAACACCGCCAGCGACAACGAGGCGAGCGCGCTGGGCTTCACAAACCAGGCGGCAGGTGAGTACAGCAGTGCCGTCGGCTTCAGGAATAGAGCAACTGTGGGGAGCAGTACGGCGGTGGGTTTCACCAACAACGCGATCGGGGTCAATAGTTCGGCCGTGGGCAGCGGAAATAACGCGACTCAGGTCGATGGCTCAGCCCTAGGGCGCGCCAACACGGCCTCTGGCGTGCGCGCTTCTGCGGTCGGTTATCTCAATACGGCCGGTGGCCCCGACGCGAGCGCGCTCGGCGGTCTGAACGAAGCGGCGGGCGACCAGAGCACGGCGGTGGGTTACGACAACACCGCGAATCAGACGCAGGCAACAGCGGTCGGTCGTGCCAACAATGCGACAGAGCAGCGTGCTGTCGCCGTGGGCAGTGCGAACACCGCCAGCGCGGCGGATAGCTCTGCCCTGGGTACGAGCAATCTTGCCGGCGGTGATCGCAGCACCGCGGTGGGCAACGGCAACAACGCCAGCAACACCAATAGTTCTGCCTTCGGCCGCTCCAATGCAGCATCCGGCGACAGCAGCAGTGCCATCGGTGCAGAGAACATGGCCGGCGGTAACTTCAGCTCGGCCTGGGGCTATGCCAGCACGGCGGGTGGCGAGCGCAGCACAGCGATTGGCGGACGTAGCACCGCTAATGCGGACTTCTCACTTGCGATCGGCAACTCCGACGCGGCCGCGACTGGCGCGAGAGTGGCAGGGGGCGCCACCAACGGCATTGCCATCGGTCGCAATGCCAGTGTCGCGGCCGCAGGGACCAATGCCATCGCCCTGGGTAGGGACGCATCGGCTTCTGCCGCCGACAGCGTCGCGCTGGGCGAGGGTTCGGTCGCGAATGCGGCCAACACGGTGTCGGTGGGCTCCAGCACCAACCAGCGCCGCATCGTCAACGTCGCCGCCGGTACCGCCACCACTGACGCAGTGAACGTCGGCCAGCTCAACGCCGTCATCGCCGCCGTCGCCGCCGATATCTGCGGCCCCGGCGGCGGTGCAACCTCCCTGGAGTGCGGCGTCGGCAACTCTGCCAACGGCATCGACAGCACCGCTGTGGGGCGCGCCAATCAGGCCACAACCACGGAGGCCACGGCCGTTGGTGTCCTCAACCTTGCCAATGGCGGGCGTGCCACCGCCGTGGGGTACTCAAACCAGGCGACCGGTGGTGGCAGTACGGCGGTCGGTAATGACAACACGGCCTTGGGGCTCGACAGCAGTGCGCTCGGCCGCGGCAACAATGCGGCGTCGACCAATAGCAGTGCGGTGGGTTTCTTCAATACCGCGGCGGGCTTCAACAGTACCGCTGTCGGCTACGACAACGCGACCAGCGCCGGCAACAGCACCGCAGTGGGCCGCAGCAACACTGCAAGCGGCAGCAGCAGTACGGCACTGGGTACGAACAGCACCTCTGGCGCCGACTTCTCGCTGGCCATCGGCAACTCCGACACAGGTGCCTCCGGCGCGCGCGTCGCCGCCGGGGCCACCAACGGCATCGCCATCGGCCGCAACGCGAACGTGGCTGCGACCGGCGTCAATGCTCTGGCCATCGGATCGAGCGCGACTGCAAGCGCTGTGGATGCAACCGCTGTCGGCCGAGCCAACATCGCCAGCGGCACTGAAAGCGTCGCGCTTGGAACGCGCAACGAGGCAAGCGGAGCCGGCAGCACGGCGGTGGGTAACGATAACCTCGCGACTGGCGATTTCAGCAGCGCGATTGGTGATAGCAACAATGCCGAAGGCGAATACAGCAGCGCGATCGGTCACCTCAATGAAGCACTCGCAGAAGAGAGTTCGGCCATTGGCAACCACAATGATGCCGAGGGGGAATACAGCAGCGCGATCGGTTATGGCAATGACGCGTTAGGGTCTTACAGCGCAGCGCTGGGCTCGGAGAACACTGCGGATGGTGAGAACTCGGTGGCGATCGGCAGTGGTAATGAAGCCTATGTCAACGATTCCAGTGCCATCGGCGTACGCAACTACGCCAACGAGGAGGACACCAGTGCCATCGGATTCAACAACACCGCGGACGGCGCGGATAGCAGTGCGATTGGCCATCAGAACCAAACGGAGGGCGTCGCCAGCAGCGCACTGGGCTACCAGAACGAGGCCGCGGGGGCATACAGCACGGCTCTGGGCGCTAACAGCAATGCCAACGCCGACCATTCCATTGCGCTAGGCAGCGCGCTGGATGACGAAGATGGAGCCACTGTCGAGGCCGGCGCCACCAACGGCATCGCCATAGGCCGCAATGCCAGCGTGGCGGCGGCAGGTGTCAGCGCGATGGCCTTGGGCACCAACGCTTCAGCTACCGCCGCCAATAGCGTGGCGCTGGGCGCGGGTTCGGTGGCCAATGTCGCCAATACCGTATCGGTCGGCACGACTGGTGCCACACGGCGCATCGTCAACGTCAGCGCGGGGACCTTGAGCGCCGCCAGTACCGATACGGTTAACGGCTCGCAGCTGTTTGCGACCAATCAGAATGTGGCGGCCAACACTACGGCCATCAACGGACTCGATACGCGCTTGGTTGCCGCCGAGTCCACGATCAGTACGCACACTACGCAGATTGACGCGCTAGACGGACGGCTCAATACGGCTCAAGCCGATATCGCTGCCAACACGGCAGCTATTGTCGACTTTACGTCTGACTTGAGCGCGCTGGACTCACGCGTCACGACGGCCGAAAACGACATCGACGCATTGGATGGCCGTGTCTCGGTCAATGAAGCAAATATCGCCACCAATACCGCCGACATTGCCGCACTGGACCTTCGCGTGGACATGGCGGAGTTCGATATCGATGTCCTGGACGGACGGGTCACGGTCAACGAAGCCAAGATCGCCGCCAACGCCGCTGATATTGCACAAAACATCGCGGACATCGGTGTACTCGATGGTCGTGTAGACGCCGCTGAGCTCAGCATCGTCAATCTGGACACGCGCGCCAGCAATCTGGGTCAAGGGTTTGCAGCAGCGCTTGGTGGAGGTGCAGCAGTGGGCGCGGACGGTACTGTCGCGGCACCAGCCTACGCAGTTCAGGCCGGCAGCTACAACAATGTCGGCGCCGCCCTGAGCGCGCTGGATGTCGGCGTAGATGTTGCTCAGATTACGGCGAATACCGCTCTGGCCAGCGCTGATGCGGCGCAGGCTACCGCAAATAGCGCTTTGGCTTTGTCCGTTCAGAACAGCGCCGACATCGTGATGCTGGATGGACGACTGGATACTGCCGAAACCAATATTTCACGAAACACCGCGGATATCGGTGCCCTGGATGCACGGGTGACCACGAACGAAATCAATATCGACTCACTCGACGTACGCGTCACCACTAATGAAGGTGACATTGAAGTGCTGGATGACCGAGTGACCGTCAATACAGCCAATATCACCAGAAATACTGCTCACATCTTGCAGTTGGACGACCGTATGAGCCAAAACGAGACCGATATTGTGATCAACCGGATGAAGGTCGAGACTAATCTCAACTCGATCCTGGTTCTTCAGGGTCGCGCAACGACCGCGGAAGCTAATATTGTCGAACTAGGTGCACTTGTGGGCGCTGCTCAGGGCACTGCCGACACCGCCCTTGCCGAGACCCGCGAAAACGCCGCCTTCTGCGGTCGCGGCGCCGCTGCCGGCACCATCGAATGTGGTGACAACGCCCAGGCCGGCACTCAGGCGGTCAACAGCCTGGCCATCGGCACCAATGCCCAGGCCCAGGCTGAGGGCGGCATCGCGGTGGGTTTCAACGCCACCGCGGTGCAATCCAACTCGGTGGCTATCGGTTCCGGTGCGGTGGCGCAATCCTCGGTCGCGGTCGGCACCGGCGCGCAGGCGCTGGGCACCAACACCACGGCGGTCGGCGACAACGCGCAAGCGACGGGTGAGTTTGCGGTGGCGCTGGGCAACAACGCTCAGGCCACGGCGAGTAACAGCGTCGCCCTGGGCAATGGCTCAGTTGCGGATCAGGACAACACCGTATCGGTGGGCTCGGCGACGCAGCAGCGCCGCATCACCAACGTCGCGGCCGGTGTCGACCCCACGGATGCAGTGAACATGAACCAGTTCGACACGCACCGGGCGCAGGTCACGGTGGAGTTCGAGCGCCAGGACGGCCGCATCGATCGCATTTCGGCCATGGCGGTTGCCATGGCGACGATGTCGGGAAGTGCGGCGGGTAATCCGAACAAAAACCGCCTTGCCATGGGTATCGGCAATCACGGGGGCGCCAGTGCGCTGTCGGTGGGTTATCAGCAGGCGGTTAACGAGCGCGTGACCGTGACCCTGGGTGGGTCCTTTAGCGGTAGCGAGACCTCCGCAGGCGGTGGTGTCAGCATCGGCTGGTAGTTGTCTGGTGTCCGAATAGCGGCTGCATCAGGGAGTGACCGGCAGAACGAGCCGGGCAATTGGACCCCGGACTTGTGCCGGGGTCATTTTTTTTTCACGTTCAGACCTGAATCCAAAGGTCCGGCCAGCAGTCGCTGCGCCAGCACGGCGGCCTGTGTGCGGGTCTGCAGATCCAGCTTGCGCAGCAGGGTGCTGATGTGGGTCTTGACCGTGGACTCGCTGATGCCCAAGTCCGCCGCGATCTGCTTGTTGAGCTGGCCGTCGCGAATCTGCAGCAGGATGCGCAGCTCCTGGCGGGTCAGACGTTCCAGCTTGTCTTCCAGGGTCGGACTCTGCGGTGCAAACCGCGAGCCGGGTGATGCCGGGGACGGCTCCGGTTCTGGCCACCAGGAGCCGCCCTGCAGCAACAGCCCGATCACTTCCACGCTCTTTTCCAAGGGCGTCGCCTTTGGAATGAACGCCACCGCACCCAAGGCCTCAGCGGAACGTACCCAGTGGCGCTCACTGGCGGCGGATACGAGCGCGACGCGTACCTGCGGAAACTGCTCGCGCAAGTACTGCAGCGCTGATAAGCCCTCCACGTCCGGCATCATCAGGTCCAGCAACACCAGGGCCGGGTCCGGATGCAGCTGCAGGGCCTCACGCAGGCCGGCAAAGGATTCCGCTGCCACCACCAGCGCCTCCGGCGCCGCGCGCTGCACGCCCAGTCGCAAGGCAACGCCGATCAAGGGATGATCGTCGGCGACGATAACGGTGAGCCTTGCCTGGGTCATGGTGCGGTCGAGAGCAAACGCGCGAACTACGCTTGGTAAGTCGTCAGAGTCTGAATCAGAACGCGGTAGCGCGCTGCAAGTGTCTCGCGCTGGGTGAGTTCGGCGAGGGGTTCGCGTTCGGCCATCATTGACGAGTCGCGAGCCAGCATCGTGGCGCCAACGAGTTCGGCATTGGCACCCATCTGCTGCAAGCGGCGTCGCGCAAGCGGAACGTCGCTACCGCACGCTTCGTGCACGACGGATTCCGCATCCTCGATCATGGCGCCAACAACGGCGTTCGCACCCTCGTCGCCGAGCTGCTCGCGCAGTGCAGCCAGGTCCGGGGTGTCGCTGGCCGAAGAGGCCGCAAGCGCATCGAGAATATCGGCCAGTTCCTGCCGGCGCAGCGGCTTGGCCAGATGCCGATCCATGCCCGCATCGAGGCAGGCCTGGCGTTCGCGGTCGAGCACGCTGGCACTCATGGCGTAAATGCTGGGCTGGCGTGCTAGCGGTAATGCGCGGATGTGACGTGTGGCGTCCAGCCCATCCATCACCGGCATCTGCATGTCCATCAACAGCAGGTCGTAGGACTGCGTCTGCACGGCGTCTACCGCCACCTGGCCGTTCTCGGCCAAGTCGGCACGATATCCAAGCGATTCAATCATGCGCAGACCCACTTGCTGATTGAGCGGGTTGTCTTCTACCAGCAGGATGCGCAGGGTGTGATTGTGCGTGCGCCGCTCCAACGCAGGGTGCGCTGGCGTGCCGACGCCCACTCCAAGGACTTGCAGCAGCGCTTTACCCAGCGCCGCGCGGCGCAGGGGTTTGAGCCGCACCAGCTTGAACGCGGATAGGTCGCGGCCAGCCTGGCGAGCACTGCTGAGCAGCATCAGCGGCAGGGTGGGGGCGTCTGCCTGCTGCCGGATACGACGTGCCAGGCTCACGCCATCCAGCTCCGGCATCTGATCATCAAGCACGGCGAGGTCGAAGCGCTCGCCCTGTTCGATCCAGCTCAGCGCTTGCAGCGGCGATGCGGTATCGCGCACTTGCAGGCCCCAATCCCGGCACGCGGCGCGCAGAATGCGGCGGTTGGTGTCGTTGTCGTCCACGATCAGCAGACGCCGTCCTGCCAGTGCAGACAAATCAGTGTGAGTCGCCACGATCCAGGCTGGATCGGTTGTCGCCATGAAGGTGAACGAGAACACGGAGCCTCGACCCGGATCGCTTTCCACGGCAACGTCGCCGCCCAGCAATTCAGCCAGGCGCTTGCTGATGGCCAGGCCCAGGCCACTGCCGCCGTA
>JBQTJH010000186.1:0-10048 GCA_052387335.1 Panacagrimonas sp.
GTCGATGGCGCGCACCGCCGATGTCCAGCGCGCGTTCCTGCGGCTGCGCGGGGATTTTCAGAATCTGCGTGACCGCGCCAGCCGCGACGCTTTTGGTGATGAACAGCCGCCCTTCGTCCTCACGCGCGACGGCCAGGTTGATCTGGTGCGCGGCGGCTGGCGCAGTCCTGTCTACAGCGGTCGCTCCAGCCTGGAGCGCATCAGCTATCAGCTCGAGGACGGCGTGCTGCGCCGTCTGAGCCATCGCAGCGTCGATTTGCCGCAACAGGCCGAACCCGCAGACTTGGCGCTGCTCAAGGGGGTGGAGGAGATCGAATGGCGCTTCCTGGACGCGCGCGATGAATGGCAGACCCAATGGCCACCGCGCTCAGTGGCCGATGCAGGGGAGACCGGCCGCGCCAACCAGCCACCACCTCGCGCAGTCGAACTCACGCTGACCACCAAAGATTGGGGCGAGCTGCGCTTCCTGTTCCGCACGCCCATGGCCGGATTGGCCGGCGACGGCGTCGGCCTGATGACCCGCGAAGGCCTGCTCAGTCTGGAAAGCCTGGGCTTGTCGGTGGGTCCGCCGGGGGTGTCGCCGGACACCGCGCCGACCGCTCCGCAAGAGCCGCAGCCGGAGCCCGAAGCGCCGCCCATTGCAGACGAGAGCAGCAGCGGAGACGGCACATGAGTCCGACGCCGCAGCGACAGCGTGGAGTGGCCCTGATCACCGCGGTGCTGGTGGTGTCCATCGCCGTGATCGCCGCCACCGCCGTGCTTGACGCCGGGCATTTCGCTATCCAGCGCACCGCCACCTTGCAGGACTCCGAAAAGGCCTGGGCCTATGCCGCCGGCGCCGAGGACTGGGTGCGCACCATTCTCGAACGTGACGCCGATGACAACCAGCACGATTCGCTCGACGAAATCTGGGCGCAGCCGCAGAACCTGCCGGTGGAGAACGGCGGCATCAGCGGCCGGATCATCGACCTGCAGGGCCGCTACAACCTCAATAACCTCGGGCTGGCCAGTGCGGACGCGCCGGCTGCCGGCAGCCCACGCGGCGCCGGCACCCAGACCGAGTTTCAGCAGCAGGCGCAGCTGTTCGCGCGGCTGATCGAAAACATTGAGGGCGGCCCCAGCCTGATTCCCGATCCGCTGGCGCTGGCGCAGGCCATCCGCGACTGGATCGACGAAGACCAGATGCCCACCGGCAACGGCCGCGAGGACAGCGATTACCTGCTGCTGGACCCGCCGCATCGCGCGGCCAACCGGCCGATGCACAGCATCACCGAGCTGCGCAGCGTGCTGCAGGTGATGTTCGACCCGGACAGCGACGACGCGCGCAAGGCGTATCAATTGCTGCTGCCGCATGTCACCGCGCTTCCGGTGCAGGGCGTCACCCCGATCAACATCAACACCGCAACCCCGGAGTTGCTGCTGGCTCTGAGCGCGCAGCAGAGCGGCAATCAGAAGCTGCGCGAGTTTGTGGAGCTGCGCGAGGAGCAGCCGCTGACACAGCGCGGCGGCATCAGCACGGAGCTGGGACTGGCTGGCAATGATGCCAATCCCAACCTGCTCGATGTGTCCAGTCGCCTGTTTCAACTGCAGACGCAGGTGCTGGTCGGCAATGGTCGTGTGGCACTATATAGCCTGATTTTCCGACCGGCTCGCGGCGCACCTCGGGTGCTGTTACGCAGTACGGATTCAGATTAAAAAAGCCCGGCCCTTTCTTCCCTGACGCTCCAAGGCGTGCGCGAAACTCTCTACATCCGCCTGGGTTCTGCCTTGGACGCTGACGTCGACTACGCCGTGGTCGCGTCCGAACCCCGTGCGCTATCGCAGCAGGTCGCGCAGCAGCACGGACCGTTGGCCGCGGCCGCGGCCTTGGCACCGGGACGCAGAGTCTGCGTGTTCGTTCCGGCTGCAGACGTGCGCCTGAGCAAGGTCCAGGTGCCGGCCAAGCAGCCGGCCAAGGTGCTGCAGGCGGTGCCGTACGCGCTCGAAGACCAGGTTGCCGAGGACATCGACCTGCTGCACTTCGCCATCGGTCCACGTCAGGCGGACGGACAGTTTCCGGTGGCCATCGTGTCGCGCGCGCGCATGCAGCGCTGGACCGAGGCGCTGTCAGCGCATGGCCTGCGTCCGGAGTATCTGGTGCCGGAAAGCCTGGCGCTCGATGTCGATGACAACGGCGCGTACTGGCATGCCTTGGTCGAAGACACCCAAGTGATCGTGCGGCAGAACACCTGGTCGTATTTCACCTGCCTGGCCGAGGACCTGGCCAGCTATCTGAGCCTGGTGAACCCGGATCAGTCGCAGAGCTTGCAGCTGCATCTGGCCGGCGATCAGCGCACCGACTGGTCGTGCCTGGGCTGGCCTTTGAATCTACTGCCGCATGCCAACGCGCTGACGATTCTGAGTGCGCACTACCGCGCAGATCGCGCAATCAATCTGCTGCAAGGCAGCTATGCCCAAGGCCGCGATGTGCAGCGCCTGTGGAAGCCATGGCAGTTGGCCGCAGCGCTGCTGCTGGCCTGGCTGGTGGCGGGCGGCAGCGCGTACACGCTGGATACCCTGCGCCTGAGTACAGAACTGCAGCGTCAGGACCAGGCCAATCTGGCGCGCTTCCAGCAATTGTTTCCGGATCAGACGCGCGTGGTCGACCTGCAGGCGCAGCTCGACCAGCAGTTGCGTCAGTTGGGCGGCGGCGCTGCGGGCGGTCCCTTCCCTCTGCTGGAGTCGCTGGCGCAGGCGCTTGCGGCAAGTCCCGGGCTCAAGCTGGGCGGCATGCAATACCGCGAAAACGCCTTGTTCCTGTCCTTGACCGCAAACGATCTGCAGGCGCTGGAAGCCCTGCGCAACTGGTTCGCGAGTCACGCGGGCACACGCCTGGAGGTGCAGTCGGCCAACGCTGAATCGGGCGCCGTGCAGATTCGCGCCAAGCTCACCGCCGCATGAACAAGTCTCTGGACTCAGCGCGACAACATCTGACGCAGGCGCGCGAGCGCTTCCTGGCCTTGCAGATGCGTGAGCGGGTCATGGTGGTGCTGGGCAGCTCGGTGGTCTTGATCACCCTGCTCTACCTGCTGATCTGGGAACCTCTGGTCAAGGCGCATAGCGAACGCGCGCAGGCTCTACAGACTTCGCGCGCGCTGGCGGTCAGGCTTGAGGGCGCCGCGCAGCAGGTGCAGACCTTGCGCAGCCGCAACCCGGCGGCAACGCAGGGGCGCAGCATGTCGCTGATGTCGGCGGTGGATCAGGCCAGCAAGCAGGGCAGCCTGGGCAAGGGTCCATCGCGCATCCAGCCCGAGGGCGATCGCGAAGTGCGTGTGTGGTTTGAAGACGTGTCCTTCGACGCCATGGTGCGCTGGCTGGCCGATCTGCAATCGCGCTACGGCGTCAGCGTGCAGACCCTGGACGTCGAACCGCAGGCGGCGCCCGGAAGAGTCAATGTGCGCCTGTCGCTGGTGCGCGCGCCGTGAAGAAATCCCACTTGATCGGCGTCGGGCTCGCGGTGTTCCTGCTCACCGCGCTGCTGCAGTGGCCAGCCTCGCGCATGCACGGGCTACTGGCCAATGGTCTGCATCAATCCGGCCTGCAGTTGCAGGGATTGTCGGGAACCCTGTCGGCAGGACGCGTCGCGCAGATCAGCGTCAAGGGTCAAGGCGTGGTGCAGGACCTGGCCTGGACGCTGCAGGCCTGGCGACTGCTGCTGGGCCGCGCGAGCCTGCAATTGACGGGTGGCGGCGACGGCAGCCTGATCGACGGCACCGTCTATGTCGTTCCATCCGGCACGCTCACGCTCAGCGAGTTTCAGATCACTACTGCACTCCAATCCGCGCTGGCTGCAGCCGGCCAGGCCCAACTGCCGGTCCAGGGACAGCTGGTCGCGGATATCGGAACGCTCAGGCTGCGTGACAACTGGCCGACGCGCGCCGAGGGACTGCTCACGGTGCGCGGGCTGGGCTGGAAGCTGGGACGCGAACCGGTGCTGCTGGGCGACTACGAGGCCGTGATCGAGAACGAGACCGCGGGCATCAAGGCCACGGTACGCACGCTCGCCGGCAGCTTGGAGATCAGCGGCGAGGCACGCGCGTCCGAGGATCGCAGCTACGAACTACACCTGCAGATGCGCCCCAAGGCCGATGCACCGCCCTTGGCGATCAACCTGGTGCGCAATCTGGGACAGCCCGACAACCAGGGCTGGTACCACCTGCGTCGGCGCGGGCAGCTCACGCAGGCGCCACCAGCGACCACGCCACCATGAACACACTCTGGCAGCCGCATATCGTGGTGGCCGCGGTGGTCGAGCGCGAAGGCCGGTATCTGATCGTCGAAGAATTCATCAACGGCGAACTGCGCCTGAATCAACCTGCCGGGCATTGGGAAGCGGGCGAAACCCTGTTCGAAGGTCTGCTGCGCGAAACCCTGGAAGAAACTGCCTGGGACGTGCGCATCAGCGGTTTTCTAGGCGTGTATGCCTGGCATCCGCAGGATCTGCCGTATGCCTTCGTGCGCTTCGCCTTCGTGGCCGAAGCGCTGCAGCATCATCCTGAGAGGCCGCTGGATCAAGGCATCCAGCGCGCGATTTGGATGACCCGCGACGAACTGTTGGCGCGTGCCGACCTGCACCGCGGGCCGGCGGTCATGCAGTGCATCGAGGATCATCGCGCTGGCCGCGTGTTTCCGCTGGACCTGATCCAACACTTGGTTTGAGCGCAGCGCACGTCATCGTTGGGCTCTCCGGCGGCGTCGATTCCGCCGTCGCCGCCTGGCGCCTCAAGCAACAGGGCTATCGCGTGTCCGGCCTGTTCATGCAGAACTGGACCGAGGATGAGCAGGGCTATTGCACGGCAGCCGAAGATTTCCAGGCCGCGCGCGCGGTCGCCGAAGAGCTGCAGATTCCGCTGCATCGC
Organism: Panacagrimonas sp.; assembly: GCA_052387335.1. GTDB lineage: Bacteria > Pseudomonadota > Gammaproteobacteria > Nevskiales > Nevskiaceae > Panacagrimonas. The sequence goes on from JBQTJH010000186.1 coordinate 4,899, forward strand.
GTCGATTTTTCCGCTGAGTACCGCGAGCGGGTCTTCCAGCATTTTCTCGACGATTATCGCGCCGGCCGCACGCCCAACCCGGACCTGCTGTGCAATCGCGAGGTCAAATTCCAACCGTTCCGCGAGCACGCCTTCAGACTCGGCGCAGACTTCATCGCCACCGGCCACTACGCGCGACTCGAACACGCGGACATCGGACCGCGTCTGCTGCGCTCGGCCACCGAAGACAAGGACCAGACCTATTTTCTGGCGCTGGTTGCGCGCGCGCATTTCGACCGCGTGCTGTTTCCGATTGGTGATCTTGCCAAGCCCGAGGTACGCGAGCTGGCGCGTCGCGCGGGTCTGCCCAATCACCAGCGCAAGGACTCGACCGGCATCTGCTTCATCGGCGAGCGGCCATTTCGCGAATTTCTGCAGCACTACCTCAAGCCCGCGCCGGGTCCCATGATCGACGACGCCGGAAACCTGATCGGCGAGCATCAGGGCCTGATGTTCTACACCCTGGGCCAACGCCGTGGTTTATCTATCGGCGGTCGTCGTGGTGCGCGGGAATCACCGTGGTATGTCGCGGCCAAAGACGTCGAGCGCAATACCCTGGTGGTGACGCAGGACGCGCAGCATCCGTTGCTGATGAAACGAGCCTTGATTACTGCGCCGTTTAGCTGGATCGAACAACCTCAAGCGACGGACGTACAACTGCAGGCGCGTATCCGTCATCGTCAAACCCTGCAGGCCTGCAACGCGCACGTGCTGCACGATGGCCGCGTTCACGTGCGCTTCGATCATGCCCAGCGCGCGATCTCGGCCGGTCAGTATTGCGTGCTGTACGACGGTGCCCGCTGTCTGGGCGGCGGCGAGATTGAATCCTCGGAAGACTGAGCGCTGTTCGCGGCGCAATCACGAAAAAATGACGATGCAGAATATTGTGCGCAGCATGCTACGCGGCACCCTGAAGGCGCTGTTCAAGAGTCTGATGGGCCAGCCCCTGCCGGTGCGGCTGCAGCGCGCCTGGCTTGGCCTGCTGTCGACCACCACCCTGACCGCGGCCGGCACGCGCCGTGAACAAGGGCACTGGGGTGTATCCGGAGAGTGGCTACGCCATCGCAATAGCGATCCGCGCCATGTTCTGCTGTATCTGCATGGTGGCGGATACACCGTGGGCTCCGCGGCAACTCACAAGTCCATCACCTCGCAGCTCGCGGCGCGCGCCCGCTGCCAGGTGCTGGTTCCGCAATACCGTCTGGCACCGGAGCATCCCTATCCGGCAGCGCTGGACGATGCGGTTGCCGCGTACCGCGCGCTGCTTGATCAATTCGATCCCACCTGCATCGCGGTGGCCGGGGACTCGGCGGGCGGCGGTTTGGCATTGAGTACCGTGCTGGCGCTGCCGCGCATGGGGCTGCCCTCGCCTGCTGCCTTGATCCTGTTGTCGCCCTGGGTCGATCTCAGCCTGTCAGGCGACAGCATGGACACGCGCGATGCCGTCGATCCCATGCTGGGGCGCGCCTGGTTGCAGCGCGCAGGCGACGCCTACCGCGGCACGCTGGATGCACGCGATGCGCGAGTCTCGCCGTTGTTTGATCGCCTGGATAACGTGCCTCCGCTGATGATCCAGGTCGGCAGCGACGAAGTCTTGTTGAGCGATTCGCAGCGCCTGGCGCAGGCCGCAACAGCGGCAGGACGCGAGGTATGTCTGGAGATCGAAGACGGCTACTGGCACGACTTTCAGCTCTATGCCGGCGTGTTACATGCGGCCGACGCCGCGCTGGAAAGGCTGGCTCTATTTCTGCGCCGGCACTGGGCAGTTGCGCTCACCGCCTCACATCATCAGGAGCACTCATGAGCCGACAGGCGATCTTCATCACCGGTGCGGCGCAGGGCATCGGCAAGGCCACGGCCGAACGCTTCGTGCGCGAGGGCTGGTTCGTTGGCCTGTATGACGTCAATCAATCGGCACTCGCGTCACTCAGCGTGCAGATTGGCCAGGATTTTTGCACTGCCGCTGTGTTGGACGTGACCGATCCCAACGCATGGAACAAGGCCTTGAGCGCGTTCTGGCAGGCCGCGGGCGGCCGCATGGATGTCTTGCTCAACAATGCGGGCATCGCCACCTCGGGCGCGTTTCAGGACATTGCGCTGGCACAACACCACGCGATCGTCGACGTGAATTTCAAGGGCGTGATCAACGGCTGCCACGCCGGCTTCGACTATCTGCGAAGAACGCCGCGCTCGCGCCTGATCAATCTGGCATCGGCCTCGGCTATTTATGGTGCCGCTGATCTCGCGAGCTATTCGGCAACCAAGTTCGCCGTGCGCGGACTGACCGAGGCGCTGGATCTGGAGTGGCGTGAGCTGGGTATCCGCGTCTGCGATATCTGGCCGATGTTTGTACGCACCGGGATGGTCGAAGGCCTTGAACTTGCGAGTCTCAAATCGCTGGGGCTCAGGCTGACCGCCGAGGATGTGGCCAACACCATCTGGAAAGCAGCGAATCACCGCGGTCATCGCGTGCACTGGCGCGTTGGCGTGCAGGCACAAGCCCTCTATCAGGCGACCTGCTTCCTGCCGGATCGCTTGCATCGTGCGGTGACGGCAAGGCTCTCGGGACACTGAGCACGTCGCGGCGGCGCCGCTCGTATACGCGCTTTTTTGTAGGAGCGGCGCAGCCGCGATCTCAAGCCAGTATCAAAGCGCCTCAAGCTCGGTCAAGCCCTGCTCCAGATACTCGAGCATGCGTTGCACATGCGGCACGGATCGTCGACAGGCGATGAGCCCGAAGTTGAGCTGATCGGCATAGCTCACCAGAGTGATATTCAACGCCATGCCGTCCACCGGGATCGAGACCGGATACATGCCCTGCAGGCTCGCGCCATTCCAGAACAGCCGGTTCTTGGGCCCCGGCACATTGGAGATGACGACGTTGTAGAGCTGCTTTCCCGGCGCGATACCGGTGGCCAGGTTCAGGCCCGCGGGCCCGGAAATCAGCGCGGTGTAATTCATGATCTCGGCCGTGCTCATCTGCGACAGCCGCTGCTTGGACGCCTGCACGCTGCGCTTGATCAAGCCGAGCCGCTCAGCAGGGTCGGCGATGTGCGTGCCCAGATTCGCCAGCACCATGCCGACCTGATTGCCGGAGTCGGAGTCATCGCGACGCAGGCTCATCGGCATCATCGTGATCAGCGGCTTGGTCGGCAGCGCGTTCTGCGCGTCCAGATAACGTCGCAATGCCGAGGCGCACATGCCGAGCACCACATCGTTGAGCGTGCAGCCCAGCTTCTTGCCTACGGCGCGCACGCGGGCAATCGGCCAGGACTGCGCCGCGAAGCGACGGGCATTGCCGATGCGTCGGTTGAAGATGGTGGTCGGCGCCTGAAACAGCGCGCCGAATTCCGGCTCCTTGCGTGCCTGCTGCACGGTGCCGAGCAGCGCCTTGGTCACCGCTGGCCAGGACTTGGCCTGCGCCTTGACCTGGCTCACCGCCGAGCTGAGCGCCGAGGTCGGCCCCGCAATCAGCCCTTCCTTCTTGCGCAATGGACGCTTGACCGCCCAGGGCGGCGCCATGTCACGCGCATCCACATCGGTGGACATGATCGCCTCCACCAGACGCATGCTGGCAACGCCATCGACCATGGCGTGATGCATCTTGTTGTACAGCGCGAAGCGGCCGTCGGACACGCCTTCGATGAAGGTGCATTCCCACAGTGGAAATTCCCGGTCCAGCAAGCTCGAATGCAGATTCGACACCATCGCCAGCAGCTCGCGGATGCGTCCGGGCTGCGGCAAGGACAGATGACGAAAGTGATGCGAGATATCGAACTCCTCGTCCTCGGTCCAGAACGGCAGCCCGAGCTTGCGCGTCAGGCGCTGGTTGAACGGTGGCTCGGCACGATCAACGGTCGCCATCTTGTCGACGATGGCGCGGATGTCCTCCGCCGTCGCGCCATCGGGCGGCTGAAACAGCATCAGGCTGCCGACATGCATGGGCTGGTTGCGTCGCTCCAGCATGAGAAACACCTGATCCAGCGGACTCAGTGCCTTCATCTCTCCTCCCTGCGACCCGATGGCCGTCTCGAATGGTTGGGAAGCCTGAGGCCGCTCCAGATCAAAAGCAAAACCCGACGCGGGCCTGCGTTGGAGCGCGCGCGGTTCAGGCCTCAAACTGACCTACAAGCGAACCGATTCCTGTCCGCGCAAAGCCCATTCGAATGTCCATCAGTCTGAGCCTGACCAGCCTCGCCACCCTATTCGTCTCGATGCTGGTGCTTGCCGCGCTGCCCAGCCTCAGCGTGCTGGCCGTGACCACGCGCGCGGCGGCGTCCGGTTTCATCCAAGGCGTTTACACCACCGCGGGCATCGTGCTGGGCGATGCGATCCTGATCCTGCTTGCCGTGCTGGGCTTGTCGGCGCTGGCCGCGGCGCTGGGACCGGGCTTTGGCTGGATCCAATCGCTCGGCGGCTTGTATCTGTTGTGGATGGGGTTTCGCATGCTGCGCGGCGCGGCGTCGCTGGACGCCGCGTCTACGGCGACTCCGGCGCCAACCTCGTCCTGGTCGAGTTTCATGACCGGCCTGCTGCTGACCTTGGGCGATCAAAAGGCGCTGTTGTTCTATTTGGGTTTCTTTCCGGCGTTCGTCGACCTCAGGGCGATCACCGCGGCGGATATCGCCCTGATCCTGGGTCTGACCCTGGTGGCCGTCGGCGGGGTCAAGCTGGTCTACGCGTATTTCGCGGACCGCGCCCGCAGCCTGATGTCGCCAGCCCTGCAACGTGGGCTGAATCGTCTGGCCGCTGGCCTGCTGATGGCCGTGGGCTTCTTCGTGCTGCTGCGGTACTGAGCGCCGGTCGGCGCACGCCGGACTGCAATCTTCGGGCGCCAGACTAGGGTCTGTTGACATATGAATGATCGCTGCGGCGGAGGTCACTTTTGCGCAGCCCAAGCACGGAGCGACGCGGTGTACTTGAAGTAAATGAGGCGCCACAAACGCAGCGATGCGCAAAAGCGGCCCCGCCCCTTCGGGTTGCGGCCAAAATTCCGCCATGCGGTGTTGCGCCCGGCTCGCTTGGAATCACCAAGCTTCGCCGGCCGCGCCTTGCCTGGCGGGATTTTGGACTCGCAACGCAGCGACCATTCATATGTCAACAGACCCTAA
>JBQTJH010000187.1:0-27632 GCA_052387335.1 Panacagrimonas sp.
ATCACCCGCGCCAATCCGCCCACCACGTAATCGACATTGAGCATGCGCCCGGCATCTTCCGGGCCAATACGTCGCTCGTGCAGCGCAAATACGCTGCCCTGCGCGATCACGAACATGCTGCGCAGCTTGGCCAGACGCACGGTCACGTCGTAGGCCAGCGCATCGGCAACACCGCCAGGTGCTCGTGGCTCCGCGTCGCGATCCGAAAACGGCATCACCGCGATGGAGGCGCGTCGCGGTGAGGATGCGCTCAGCTCGGGCTGGGTCGCGTTGATCGGCTGCGGACGGGAAATCGCCGAGACCACGACCGGTGCGTTCGCGGCGCGCCAGGCCACGCGCAAAGGTGCCGAGTCCAGACCCTCGGACTCGAACAGGGCCGATGCCGCGGCGAGATGATCCTCCGCTTCGCGCAGCTGTCCTCGGCGCGCCAGGTTCTGCAACATTTTCTCGTGCGCGCGCCGATCGAAGGGTGCGAGCTGCAACCACTTCTCCAGGTAGCCGAGCACGTGGTCATCGTCCGTGCCCTGCACCAGCTGTTCCAGCAGCGCGGTCTGACAGCCACGGAAGCGGCGACGCTGCGCCGTGAGCCAGGCACCGAAGGCGGGACTGTCGGCCAGTTCCAGGCCTTCGAGAAAATCCCCGGCGAACAGCGCGACCAGATCGCGTTTGCGCTCCGCTGTCAGCGGCTCGATACCCCGGGCAATCGCGCGCTCGATCTCAATGGCGTCGACCCGGTCGCCCCGCAGATCGAGCTGCACCGTGTCGTCGGGCGTCAGTACGCGGCGACCACCGGCGACGTCGATGGCGCTACGAATCTTGCTGAGGCAACCGCGCAGCTCACCGCGTGGATCGTTCGGGCCGTCCCACAACAGTTCGCATAGCGCGTTGCGCCCAACCGGTCGCGGTGCCAGCGCCAGATACGCGAACAGCGCGCGCAGCTTGCGCGACGCCGGCAGAACGAGGGGGCCGTCGTCACGATGGATCGCAAAGCTGCCGAGCATCTGCACGCGCAGTGCCCCATCCACGGAGGAATCCACTGGCATTTCCACGCTGGCTGCCACGCTCGGCTCCACGCTCGCTCGCTAGGGTGCTGCGGTCGCTCAGGAGTATGCGGTCGGTCGCTACGCCCGACCAAACCGCCGACGCGACGCACGTCAGCCCACTACCGAGAACCTGCCATGTCCATCAGATCGAGTGTCATTTCCTCTCTCGTCCTGCTCAGCGCCAGCACCGTAGCGCTGAGTGCCGATCCCCCCGTCGAAGCCGCGATTGCGCGCACCATCGCCGATCCTGCACTGCAGTGGGGCCCCTGCCCGGACTTCATCCCCAAGGCGTGCAGGCTCGCCGTGCTGCACGGCGACCCGGCCAAGCCGAACGTGGATGTGTTCCTGAAAGTGCCGTCCGGCGTGACCTTGCCGCATCACAAGCACACCTCGGCCGAGCGCATGGTGCTGGTGGCGGGCGAGCTGAAGGTGAGCTTCGAGGGTCAGGCCCCCATGACGGTCAAGACCGGCACCTACCTGTATGGCCCGGCCGGCAAGCCTCACCTTGCCACCTGCGCCAAGGGCGCGGACTGCGTGCTGTTCATCGCCTTCGAGTCGCCGCTCGATGCGATTCCCGTCTCCGTGTCCACCCAGAAGTAAGCCCAGGAGAACGTCATGAATGCCCCCATCAATCCCACGCCCGACCTGTCCGCCATCAAGACCCGGCAGCAGGCCGCCTGGTCGTCCGGCGACTACGCCGTGGTCGGCACCACCCTGCAGATCGTCGGCGAAACGCTGTGCGAGGCGCTCGACCTGCGCGCCGGGCAGCGTGTGCTCGACGTTGCCGCTGGCAACGGCAACGCCTCGCTCGCGGCTGCGCGTCGTGGCTGCGAGGTGGTGGCCTCCGACTACGTGCCCGCACTGTTGGAACGCGCCCGCGAGCGCGCCGCCGCCGAGCGTCTCGAAATGGAATTCCGCGAAGCGGATGCTGAAAACCTGCCGTTCGCCGATGCCGCGTTCGACGCGGTGGTCTCGACTTTCGGCGTGATGTTCGTCGCCGACCACGATCGCGCCGCGGCCGAGCTGCTGCGCGTGTGCCGGCCCGGCGGCAAGATCGGCCTGGCGAACTGGACGCCCGAGGGTTTCATCGGCCAGGTGTTCAAGATCCTCGGCAAGCACCTGCCGCCGCCTCCCGGTGCGAAGTCGCCGGCGCTATGGGGCACGCGCGGACGGCTCGCGGACTGGTTCGAGCCACAGGCCAGCTCGATCACCGCGGCCGAGCGTCACTTCGTGTTCCGTTACGAGTCGCCCGAGCACTGGCTCGCCGTGTTCCGCCAGTTCTATGGCCCGATGCTGAAAGCCTTCGCCGCGCTGGACGCCGCTGGACAGGCCCGCCTCGAACACGATCTGCTGCAGCGGGTGGCACAGTTCAACCGCGCGCAGGACGGCACGATGGTGCTCCCCAGCGAGTATCTGGAGATTGTCATCATGCGTCGCGAGTAATGCCCGAGCACGCCGGGTGTCGTCGCGCAGACGGTGCCCGGCTATGCTCGACACCCGACGTAGCGCGGAGTCAGGCGTGGCCAAATTCGACAGCATTCTCGGCACCATCGGCCGCACGCCGGTGGTGCGAATCAATCGGCTGGCACCAGCGGGTGTGAACCTGTTCGTGAAGGTCGAGGCCTTCAATCCGCTGGGATCGGTCAAGGATCGCCTCGCACTGGGCGTGATCGAGGCCGCCGAGCGGTCCGGCCAGCTCAAGCCGGGCCAGACCGTGATCGAGGCCACCAGCGGCAACACCGGTATTGGCCTGGCCATGGTGTGCGCGGCCAAGGGCTATCCGCTGGTGGTGACCATGGCCGAGCAGTTCAGCGTCGAGCGGCGCCGCCTGATGCGTTTTCTCGGCGCCAAGGTGGTGCTCACGCCGGCGGCCGGTCGCGCGATGGGCATGGTGACCAAGGCCATCGAACTCGCGCAGGCGCATGGCTGGTTCCTGACCCGGCAGTTCGAGAACGAAGCCAACCCCGACATCCACTCACGCACCACGGCGCAGGAGATCCTGGCTGACTTCGCCGGTGAGCGTCTTGATTGGTGGGTGACGGGCTATGGCACCGGCGGCACCTTGAAAGGCGTCTCGCGCGTGCTGGCGGCGGAGTCGCCGCAGACCCGGATCGTGGTGTGCGAGCCGGCTGAGGCGCCGCTGCTCGGCAGCGGCGCCGAACAGCCTCGCAACGCCGACGGCACGCCCGCCGCAGCGCACGTGGCGTTCACGCCGCACCCGATGCAGGGCTGGACGCCGGACTTCATTCCCAAGCTCACCGCCGATGCGGTGCTGTCCAAGGTCATCGACCGCGTCATCGCCATCCCCGGTCCCGAAGCGCTGCGCTGCTCGGCAGAACTGGCGCGCAAGGAGGGCTTGTTTGTGGGCATCACCTCCGGCGCGACCTTCGCGGGTGCGCTACAGGTCGCCGCCGAAGCGCCGCGGGGCGCGAACATTCTGTGCATGCTGCCGGACACCGGCGAGCGTTACTTGAGCACGCCCCTGTTCGCCGATGTACCGGCCGATATGACAGCGGAGGAGCAGGACATTTCGCGGTCGACGCCCAGCGGACAGTTCGCCACCTGAAACGGCGGGCGCCGACGCAGCATTCAGCTCAGCATCTGCCGCAGCTTGTACTTGAGCACCTTGCCGCCGACGGTGGATGGCAGATCATCCACCGCCACGATCTGCTTCGGCGTCTCGAAGCCGGCAAGCCGCTCACGACAGAACGCAATCAACGCGGCCTGGTCCAGCTGCTGATCGGGCATCAGCATCAGCATCAGCATCAGCATCAGCATCAGCATCAGCACCACCACACCCGTCACCCGTTCGCCCCAGCGTGCGTCGGGCAATCCAACGACGGCCGCGCGGCGCACCGAGGGATGCTGCGCGAGCACGGCTTCCACCCGCAGGCTGGATACGTTCTCGCCGCCACTCTTGATCATGTCCTTGTAGCGGTCGAGCATGATGCGCAGCCGTCTTCATCAAACGCGCACATGTCGCCGCTGTGAAACCAGCCGTGCTTGAAGGCCTCGGTCGTTGCGCGCTCGTCGCGAAAATAGCCGGCCGTCACGGCCGGTGATCGATACACCACCTCGCCGGCAACACCGGGCTGCGCGTGCAGTGAATGGCCGTCCTAGTCCATCACCGTGGAGCCGAGCATCGGTGAAGGAATGCCGACGTAGTTGAGTGCCGGCGCGGTGCGCTCATAGGTTTGGCGCCAGCGCGAGGGCCAGAAGCGATGGAAGGCAATGGCCTCGGTCTGACCGAAAATCCCCACCAGCAAGGCACGCGGAGCCAGCGTCTTTCGGCAGGATCTGCCAGATATCGTCGCCGTGGATGCGTACCTCGGGTTCGCTATCGGGCTGATCCGCGATGAAGTCGCTGAAATCCGGGATGTCGACGGCGCTGTTTTCCAGCGACCCTATGCTCAGGATGAACTACACACCGGCGCGCTCGAACGGCGCACGCCCGTTGGCCCACAGCGCGGCATCCACCGCCGCCACGCGCACGCCGCAGTGGCGCAGCAGGTGTTCCACCATGTCGGGCGCCATCAAGGTATTGATCGCAGCGCGGCCATGCCGGCCTTGGCAATGCCGAGCTTGAGCAGATAGCCGTCGACCAAGTTTTCGCACAGCAGCGCCACGCGCTCGCCGCGCTCAAGCCCGCACGCGATCAGCGCCTGAGCGATGCGATTGCAGATTCGGTCTGCCTGCCGATCACTCACGCGCGCGAAGGCCGGATCCACCACCGCGCAAGGCGCCGCGATGAAGGCGATCTTGTCCGGCTCGCTCCAGCCCATGCGTTTCAGGATGTCGCCGACCGCGGTGCGGTCCCAGCGATGGTCGGCACGCCGGCCGTGGAGATTGTCGACGTCGATGCTCATGTCGCGCACTCATCCCGCTGTTATCTCGCTGATATCTTTTCTTCGAGCGCTACACCGGCGTGCGCCCGGACAGTGCGTGCGCCAGGGTGCCGCCGTCCACGTATTCCAGTTCACCACCCATGGGCACGCCGTGCGCGATACGTGTCACCGCCACCTTCGACGCCTTGGCCATCTCCGCCAGGTAATAGGCCGTGGCCTCGCCCTCGACGGTGGGATTGGTCGCGATGATCAGCTCGCGCACCTCGCCGCTGTCGAGCTGCTCTTGCAGCAGCGTCAGGCCCAGCTCCTGCGGTCCGATGCCATCCAGCGGAGACAAGCGCCCCATCAGCACAAAATAGCGGCCGCGAAACGTGGTGCCGGCTTCCAGCGCCATCAAGTCAGCGGGGGTTTCCACCACGCACAGCTGGCCGCCGGCGCTGCGCGCGGGGGTGCAGTAGCGGCAAGACTGGTCCTCGCAGAACATGCGGCAGCTCGGGCAGCGGCTGATGCCCTGCAAGGCCTCGCCCAGCGCCAGGCCGAGTTGTTCGGCAGCAGCGCGGTCGCGGTCAAGCAAATGAAAGGCCATGCGCTGCGCCGACTTGGGGCCGACGCCGGGCAGGCGGCGCAGGGCGTCGATGAGACGTGACAGGCGGGGGGAATAGGTATTCATGAGTGAGCAATTCTACCGGTGAGATCGGCATGAGCTTCGAACTGCTTGCGCTGTGCGGCTTTGCCTTCCTCGCCGGATTTCTCGACGCCGTGGTCGGCGGCGGCGGCCTGATCCAGGTGCCGGCCTTGCTCATCCTGCTGCCGGAAGCCTCGATCGCCGCGCTGTTCGGTACGAACAAGTGCGTGTCGATCTGGGGCACCGCCGCCGCCGTGTGGCAGTACACGCGGCATGTGCGCATTGCCTGGACTTCGGTGATGCCGACGGTGATCGCTGCGCTGCTGTTCGGCTATGTCGGCGCTGCGACGGTAAGCCGCTTCGACCCCGACGCGCTGCGTCCGCTGATTCTGGTGGTCTTGCTGGCGGTGCTGGTCTACACCCTGTGGCGTAAGGATTTTGGCGCGCTCCACGCGCCGCGACTTACACCCGCGGCGCAGATCGTCGCCGGTCTGACGGCGGGCGCGGTCATCGGTTTCTACGATGGATTCTTCGGCCCGGGCACCGGCAGCTTTCTGGTGCTCGCCTTTGTTGCAGTGTTTGGCTTTTCATTCCTGCACGCTTCGGCCGCGGCCAAGGTCGTCAATGTCGTCACCAACCTCGCCGCCATTGCCTACTTCGTGCCAAACGGCTACGTGATTCCGGAACTGATCGCGCCGATGGCGCTATGCAATGTCGCCGGCAGCCTGATCGGCGCGCGCCTCGCCATCCGTCGCGGCAGCGGCTTCGTACGTCTGCTGTTCGTCGTGGTCGTGGGCCTGCTGATCTTGCGCTTCGGATGGGGCGTGTTCGGAGGCGGCTGAGCAGAGGAGGGCCCGTCGTCCGTAGCAGCCGATTGTCGGACCGAGCCGATTCCGGAATCTGGTGGAACGCATGATGCAGGGCACGACCCGAGCGGCGATCATCTGTCGCACACCAGTCAATGGAATGGCGAGATGAAGCTGATCCCCGGATATACAAGTGGACGCATCGTGCCGAATCCCGTCATCACGGCGCGCGACTTGGCCTGCCAGACGCCAGTAATGATCCACCGCCCTCGCCGTGGCGCTGTGGGGCCCAAAACGCCGGGATCCGCATGCCGCCGATGAATCCCGTCCGCTTGTTGATCGTTGACGACAGTCCGCGCGACCAGTTGCTGCTCGACTGCGTGATCGAAGAATTGTGCGTAAGCACCGGCCTGCAACTGGAGTGCGAGCATGTATTCACCGGACCGGATGCGCTGAGGTCACTCGAAAGCGCGCATTACGACGCCATGATCCTCGACCAGAAGATGCCGGAGATGAGCGGCAGCGAGGTGATGAGCGTTTTCAGGGAACGCTTCGGCGCGCGGTCAGACCGGCCCAAAGTGCTCGCGTATTCCAGCTGCGATCTGCCGGAGTTCCGACACCAGTGTCTGGCGGACGGCGCCGACGCCTTCATGCCCAAGTACATGGTCGCGGCAGAGTTGGGCCTGGTGTTGCACGAGTTCGGGCTCATTCGATGAAACACCCGATCAAGGGGCTGAGTGTCCTGCTGGTGGAGGACAACCACATCGACGCGCAGTTGCTGATTGAACTGCTCGACATGGAGCCCGCCGATGAACGTCCGCAGGTCACGCACGTGACCTCGGTCGGCGATGCGCTGGCGCAGCTCGCGGCACAGTCCTTTGATTGTGTGCTGCTGGATCTTGGCCTGCCCGACGGCGACGGCGTGGAGAACGTTGCGCGCATCCGCATGGCGAGCCAGCACACCACCATCGTGGTCATGACAGGTCTGGACGACGACCGGCGTGCGGCCGAGGCGCTGCTCCAGGGCGCGCAGGAATACCTGGTCAAGGGCCGTCTTGATCACGCGGCCCTGGTGCGTCAGCTGCGCCATGCGGTGCAGCGCAACCGCCTGCTGGTGGACCTCGACCGCGAGCGCGTCGAGCAGAAACTGCGCGCAGGCCAGGACGGACTCACCGGCCTGGCCAACCGCCAACGGCTTGCGGACCGCGCGCAGGAGGCCATCGTGCAGGCACAGCGTCGCGGCGAACGTCTGGCCCTGGTGTTCATCGATCTCGACGGCTTCAAGGGCGTGAACGACCGTTATGGTCACGCGCTCGGTGATGCGGCCCTGATTGAAGTCGCACGGGTCCTGCAGGCGGCTGCGCGCGCCGGCGACACCGTGGCCCGCCTTGGCGGCGACGAGTTCGTGGTCTTGCAATGTCCGATAGGCGACGACGCCAGCGTGCGCGATGCCAGTGTCAGGCTGGTACAGGCGGTGGCCAGCATCGGCACGGTTGGCGACTGCGCGGTGCGTCTGGGCGCCAGCGCCGGGGTCGCGATCTATCCCGATCACGGCAACACGCTCGAACTCCTGCTCCATCACGCCGACTCGCAGATGTACGCAGTCAAGCACGCCGGCGGCGGCGGCGCGCGTGTATGCGCTGCAGATTCGACAAGGCTTCCGCGTATCGAAACGACCGAGACCGTGCTTGTGTATCAGCCCTGGTTCTCCCCCAGCGGCGAGCCAGCCGGCGTCGAATCGCTACTACGCCAGCGGCGCGGGCCGGATCACATTCCACCCGCGGCGCTCCTGCGCGAGGCGGCGCGGCGCGAGCCGGACAGCGGTCTGACGCACTGGGTGTTGCGAACAGCTTGTGCGCAATGGACACGCTGGTACCCGACGGGATCGACGGCAGGCCGACTGGGCGTGAACGTCTCGGCCAACGAGGCAGCGCAGGCGGGATTCCCAGCAATGGTCGAATCGGTACTTGATTCCGAGCGACTACCCGGTACCTGTCTTCAGATAGAGATCGCCGAGCACCTGATCCAGCCCCGAGACGAGCGGCTCCGCGAAAACCTGCGCGCGCTGCGCGCGCGCGGCATTCGCGTGGTGATCGACCGTTACGGACGCGATGTCGCCTCGCTCAGGCTGCTGGCGGATCTGCCAATCGACGGCATCAAGCTCGACACCAGTGTGGTCACCGGACTCAGCACTGAACACCGCCAGCAATGGGCGCTGGTGGCAGGTGTCGTGCATGCCGCGTATCTGAGCGGCGTCGAAGTTTTTGCGGTCGGCGTCGAGCATGAGAACGACGCTCGCAGCTTGCTCCGGCTTGGCAAGATTTCCCTGCAAGGCGCCTGGCTGGCAGCACCAACCGGTGCCGACAAGCTGCCCGAAGCGCTCGCCGCCGCCGATAGCCGCGCGCGCCTGCTAGGTCAGCGCTGATCGACAACATGAATCGCAGCCACGTCAGCACGCCCGCTGCCGCGTCCAGAGCAGGTTACAAGTTGCGCTACGGGACGCTGTGGCGCGTGCTGGCGGTGGCCCTGGTCTATGCGGTCTCGGGCAAGCTGAGTCTGCTGCTCGCCATTCCGCCGGGTTACGCCACCGCGGTTTGGCCGGCCTCGGGCGCCGCGCTCGCCGCCTGCTTGCTGTGGGGCTGGCGAATGTGGCCGGGCGTGCTGGTCGGGTCCTTCCTGGTCAACGTCGCGACCAGCTGGGACGGAAGCACGCTCGCGCTCGCCGTGCGTTCGACGGTGCTCGCGCTGTCGATCGGCACTGGCGCCGCGCTGCATGCGGTGGTCGGTGCCTGGCTGATCCGTCGCAGCGGCGGCTTCGCGAACGTATTTACGCCCGAAGCGGGCGTCATCCGCATGCTGATGCTCGGCGGCCCGGCAAGCTGCGTGATCAGCGCCAGTGTTGGCGTCGGCAGCCTGTGGACCGCCGGCCTGATTCCCACCCCGAACCTGATCTTCAATTGGTGGACCTGGTGGGTTGGCGATTCCATAGGCGTGATGATCTTCACGCCGCTGATCTGCGCCTGGTCGCTGCCCTCGTCGTGGCGACGCCAGAAGATCGCGCTGAGTCTGCCGATGGGCGTGCTGTTCGCCGTGGTGGTGTCGCTGTTCTTCTATGTCAGTGCGGGCGAGAGCAAGCGTCTGTCAGCGGAATTCGAGGCGCGCGCGCGATTACGGCGCCGAATTGCAAAAAGCGGTGGACTCGAACCTGAACATCCTGTCGACATTGCGTAGCTTCTATACCGCTTCGGAGCGGGTGACGCGTACGGAGTTCGAGCTCTTCGTCACCACCGGCCTGATGCGCGAGCCGATGGCGGTGCAGGCCGTGGGCTGGGCGCCGAAAATCGCTGCCGCCGAGGTCCAGGCGTTCGAGCAGAGCCAGCGCTCGCACGGCGTGCCGGAGTACCGCGTGCACGACCGCGACGCGGCCGGGAAGTGGCTGGCGCCACAAGCGCGTGACACTTATTTCCCCCTCGCCTACATCGTCCCGTACCGGGGCAACGAGACCGCGCTGGGCTACGACGTCACCTCGGAAACCGTGCGGCGCGACGCCATCGAACGGGCGCTGCGCTCGCGGCAGGCGGCGGCCACCGCGCGCATTCGACTGGTGCAGGACGCAGAACATGATTCGGGCACAATCATCTACCTGCCCATCTATGCCGATCAAAACGTTGCGCCCGGCGACACAACCGCGCTGCTCGGCATCGCTTCCGCGGTGATCCGGCTCGACCGCCTCGGGCAGGCGACACTCGCAAGCATCGTCGATATTGGCCTGCGTGTACGGGTGTTCGACAGAACCAACGCCGGAAAGGACATCGAGCTGCTCGCAATGGGCTTCGGCCAAGAGACACCGAACGCGGCGGTAGCGCACTCCTTGGACATCCCGATCCGTGTTGCCGACCGCGCCTGGGTCGTGCGCTTCGACCTGCCGGCAGACTACCTCGTGGCACACCGATCCTGGCAGGCCTGGGGTCTGCTCGCGGCGGGCCTCGCTCTGACCGCGCTGCTCGGCATCCTGCTGCTGGTACTGCTGGCGCAACAGTCGAAGATCGAACAGCTCGTCGACAAACGTACCGCCGAACTACGGCGAACGGCTGCCGAGCTGGAGCGCAGCAATCGGGAACTGGAGCAGTTCGCGTACGTGGCCTCGCACGATCTGCAGGCGCCTGTGCGCGGCGCGCTGAGCTTTGCGCAGTTACTGCGGCAGCGGTATGCGGGCAAGGTGCTGGAGGGCAAGGGCCTCGAATTCCTGCACCACATCGAGGACAGCGGGCGGCACATGGAGGAGCTGATCAAGGGTTTGCTCACCCTGTCGCGCGTCGGACGCGCCGGGTCGGACGATGCGGTCGCGAACTGCGAAACCGCGCTGACGCAGGTGATCGATCAGCTCGCGGGCGTGATCGCCGAACTCGCTGCGGCCATCACCCACGATCCGCTACCCGTCGTGCGCGCCGCACAGATCGAAATTTTCCAGCTGCTGCAGAACCTGATCATGAACGGGCTCAAGTTCCAGCCCGGTCCTGCGCCGCGCGTGCACCTGTCGGCTGTGCGCGAGGGTGCGATGTGGCACCTGTCGGTGCGCGACCATGGCATCGGCATAGCCGCAGCACACCAGGAGCGGATTTTCCGCATCTTCCAACGCCTGCACAGCGGCACCCAATTCGAAGGGACCGGCATCGGCCTGGCGATCTGTCAGAAGATCGTGAACGGTCGCGGCGGGCGCATCTGGGTCGAGTCCACACCCGGTGCCGGTGCCGTCTTTCACTTCACCCTGCCGGTTGCAGAGAGCACATAAGCCGACACCGCGAGCACTCTCCTGCCCCGCTCGCCTTCGGTTGCTGGCGTCATCGCCAACGGTGGCGACGCGTCTTGCGCTCAGGCCGCGCTCGCGTCGAACGCCATCGCTGCGGCGACGTCCCGCAGCCCCAGCTTGAGCATCAGCACGCGATCAAGTCCCAGCGCCACACCGGCGCAGTCCGGCAATCCCGCACGCAGCGCCGCAATCAGCTGCGGGTCGAACGGTGGCACGACCTGTCCAGCAGCCCGGCGCACCATCTGTTCAGCTTCGAAACGGCGCTGCTGCTCGTCCGCATCGGCCAGTTCGTGAAAGCCGTTGGCGAGTTCAATGCCCTGCCAGAACAACTCGAAGCGCTCCGCCACCGGCGGATCGTCGTTGCGAACGCGTGCGAGTGCAGATTGGCTGGCGGGAAAGTCGAACAGGAAAGCAGGGGCCGCTACGCCCAGCCTGGGCCCCACCACGAGCGACATCAGCACGTCTAGCCAGGCGTCCCGCGACATCGCTTCGGCATTGCCTTCAAAGCCCGCCGCGCGCGCGCGCTCAACCAGGCGCTCGAGCGGATCGGCAAACGGATCGACGCCAGCGTGGTGCTTGAGCGCGTCGCGATAGGTCAAACGCTCGAACGCCTGCGGCTTGCACTCGACCAGCACGCGCAGCAGCGCTTCCACTTCGCCCATCAATTGAAGGTGATCCCAGCCGGGCCGATACCACTCCAGCAGACGGAACTCGGGGTTGTGATGGCGGCCCTGTTCCTCGCGTCGAAATACCGGCGCGATCTGAAAGATCGGCCCGCTGCCGGCGCACAGCAGGCGCTTCATGGCGAACTCGGGCGAGGTCTGCAACCAGCCACCGTCGGGCACTACGAAGGATTCGATGTGGCGATCCACCGTGGCATGCGCCGACAGCACCGGCGTATCCACTTCCAGCACGCCACGCTCAACGAAAAAAGCGCGGACGCAACCATAGAGTTGCGCCCGCGCCTTCAGCGTGTCGAGAGAGGCAGAGGGCTGCCAGAGCAACGGCTCCTCAACCCTCACGCTTCGCCCCTCGCTTACTTGCCCGCTCGGCCCAGGTATTCGCCGGTGCGCGTGTCCACCTTGACCAGCTCACCCTGCTGCACGAACAGCGGCACGCGGACCACGGCGCCGGTTTCCAGGGTCGCGGGCTTGCCACCGCCGCCGCTGGTGTCGCCGCGCACACCAGGGTCGGTCTCGGTGATGGTGAGAATGGCGTAGTTGGGCGGCGTCACTGACAGCGGGATGCCGTTGAAGAAGAGCACCTTGCAGGTCTCCTCGCCCTTGAGCCACTGCTCGGCGTCGACCATCGCCGTCTTGCCCGCCTGCACCTGCTCGAAGTCGGCCGGGTTCATGAAGTGCCAGAACTCGCCGTCGTTGTACATGTACTGCATGTCCACTTCTTCGATGTCGGCCAGTTCCCAGGAGTCGCCCGAGCGCAGCGTCTTTTCCAGCACGCGGCCGTTCTTGAGATTGCGGATCTTGATCGAGTTGGTGGCCTGGCCCTTGCCGGGCTTGCGGTACTCGTTCTCAACAACGGCATAGGGTTCGCCGTCAACCAGCACCTTGGTGCCGGATTTCATTTCATTGGTGCTGACAGAAGCCATGGATCGAAGCTCGTACGGGTCTTGAAGGGGCCTCGCTGGCGCTTGCGCGCAGCGAAGAGTGTTGGGAATAGGTGAAAATACGGCCGCGAATGATAGCCGCTAACTCGAATGTCGCGAAGCGACACCGCTGCCCCTCGCCCGCGATAGCGGGACCGGGGGGAACCGACTGCGGAGCAGGCGGTGGGATGAGGGCAGGCGTGTGAGCACACTGCACACTCAGGGCAATCCGGCGGGCGACACGCCCGGCAGCCTCGACCATCGACAGGCCCCTGCCTGGCAACACGCCCTGCGACAGGCCTTCAGCCGTCCTGCGGACCTGCTCGCCTACCTGGAGCTGGACCCGGCCCTGCCGCTGCTGAACTTTGAGCGACTCAAGGACTTCCCGCTGCGCGTGCCGCGCGGCTTTGCCGCCCGCATGCGCAAGAACGACCCGCTCGACCCGCTGTTCCTGCAGGTCTGGCCCTCGCAGCGCGAGGCCGAGCCAGCCGCCGGCTTCGTGCGCGATGCGGTGGGCGATCTCAACGCCGCCCTCGGCGACGGCGTACTGCACAAGTACCAGGGCCGGGCGCTGCTGATCACCACCGGCGCTTGCGCGGTGCATTGCCGCTACTGCTTTCGCCGACACTTTCCGTATTCCGACAGTCTGGCCGCGCGCGGTCACTGGCAGCCGGCGCTAGAACGTCTGGCTGCGGACCCCACGATCCATGAGGCCATTCTCTCCGGCGGTGATCCCTTGTCGCTGTCGGACGAACGCCTGGCCGAACTATTCGAAGGCCTGCGCACAATCCCGCACATCCGCCGCCTGCGAATCCATAGCCGGCAACCGGTCGTACTGCCCGAGCGTGTGGACAAGGGCTTGCTCAAGATTCTGGGTGCGCTGCCGATGCAGAAAGTCATGGTGGTGCACGCCAACCATGCCCAGGACTTGAGTGAAGAGGTGGGTCATGCGTTTGGGCTGCTGCGTGAGGTGGGCATGACCCTGTTGAACCAGTCGGTGCTGCTGCGTGGTGTCAACGATCACGCACCGGTGCTGCGCGCGCTGCACGATCAACTGTTCGCGCTGGGCGTTCTCCCCTACTATCTCCACGTGATGGATCGTGTGGAAGGCGCGGCCCATTTCGAAGTAACAGAAGACAGGGCCGGGGAGCTGATGAGGGAGTTGTCACATGGCTCACCGGGATATTTAGTCCCCCGCCTCGCGCGCGAAGTGCCGGGCGAACCTGCTAAGACGTGGCTTGCATGGTGAACAACCCGCCGGCCCTGAGGCCCGATATCGCGGCGACCAGCGCCGTGCTGCTGGTGGCGGCGGCCTTCGAGGAAAACGCCAAGCGCGTCGAGAGCCATCTGCGCAATGCCGGTCACCGTGTGCGCGCGGTGTGGATCTCGGACGCCGAGGAGCTCGAACAGTTTCTGCGCAAGAGCCCGCCCGACGTGGTGATGGCCTCTGACCGACCCGGCGCGCTGCCGCTCAGGCACGTCATCGATACCTGTCGCCGGTTTGCACCGATGGTGCCGGTGTTGTCGCTGGCCACCACCTTGTCCGGCGAAAGCACCGTCAATGCCGTGGCCAGCGGTGCGCGCGACCTGGTGGCCGATGGCGACAGCGACAACCTGCAGCATCTGGAAAAGGTCTTCCTGCGCGAGTTGCAGGGCTATCGCCAACTGCGCGATCTGGCGCGGGCGCAGGCCCTGCTGGCCGATTACCAGGCGCGCTATACCCAGTTGATCGACGGCACCGGCGACGCAGTGGCGCATGTGCTGGAAGGGATTCTGGGCAAGGTCAACCCGGCGTTCTCGCAGCTGCTCGGATACGCCCAACCGCAGATGCTGGCGGGCTTGCCGCTGATGGATCTGATTAGCGCCGAAGATCAGGCGCGCGCGCGCGACCAGCTCAAGCGCCTGCATAACGGTCGCGCCGACGGTCAGCCCTTCGATTGTCAGCTGCTCCGCCAGGACGGCAGCAAGGTCAAGATCAGCGCGCAGCTCACCCGTGGCGAGGCGGATGGCGAGCGCTTCGTCGAGATGCTGATTCGTGCCGAGAGCAGTGAAGGCAAGGCCGCCGCAGCGCACCCCAGTCGCATGGATTTCTTCAAGCTGCTGGAAGCCCCGGCGCGCAGCGAGCGTCCACGCGCGGTGATCTTCGCCGCGGTGGATCGTGCGGCGGCTCTGGAAGAGCGCATCGGCCACTACGATTTCGAGCAGCTGGTGCTGCAGGTCGGCGATGCGCTGCAACAGGGTGCAGGCTCCCATGAACCCCTGTTCCGCTTTTCCGCGCATGAATTCGTGATGGTGCTGGAGCGGCCGGACGCTGCGGAATTCGCCTCGCTCTCAGCGCAGTGGGTCAAGGCTCTGGGCACGCAGGTATTCAGCACGCGCGATCACGAATCCCAGCTGACGCTGTCGATCTGCGTCTATCCGCTGGGCGCCAACGATCATCCGCAACAGGTCTGCCGCGATGTCGTGGCCGAGGCACGCAAGCTGTCCGTCGCCGGTGGCAACGCCCTGAGTGTGCTGGGGCCCACCGCGCGCGCCAACGAGGAAGAAAAGGAACTGCAGCGCAAGGTCGAGGCGATTCGCCGCAGCATCGAAGACAATCGACTCAAGCTGGCGTATCAGACCATTGCCAGTCTGGAAGGCGATACGCGCCGACGCTACGACGTGCAGGTGCGCATGATCAACGAGGACGGGGTCGAGGTCCGCGCCAGTGACTTCATGTCGCTGGCCGAGCGCGCAGGTCTGAGCCACAGCATCGACCGCTGGGTGGTATCGCGCGCGCTGAAGATTCTCGGCAGTCGCGATGCGCGCGAGGTAGACGGCGCCATGCTGTTCCTCAAGCTGTCAGAGGACACGCTCAAGCACGCGGACGGCTTCATGGTTTGGCTGCGCGAAACGCTCAAAACCCAGCGCATGAGCGAGGATCAGATCTGCTTTGAAATTCAGGAAGGCGTGATCCAGAGCCACGTGCGCAAGGCCAAGGTCCTGATCAAGACCCTGCGTGAACTTGGCGCCAGCGTTGCCATTGAACACTTCGGCAGCAGTGCCAACTCGGCGCAGCTGGTAGAGCACCTGCCGGTCAACTACCTCAAGTTCCATATGTCGTTTACTCACCGCTTCGGCGAGGCGGACATGCAGGCGCGGATGACCGACCTGATGAAGCTGGCCAAGCAGCGCCAGATCCGCACCATCGTCAGCCATGTGGAAGACGCCAACATCATGGCCCTGCTATGGCAGATGGGCGTCAACTTCATCCAGGGCTATCACATCCAAGAACCCGAGGTGGTCATGCTGACCTAGGGTCTGTTCGGCCGCCACACAAGACAAAACCCGGTGAACTCACGTCCACCGGGTTTTTTGTTTCACGCTGCGGCCGATCAGCTCACCGCGCTGGACGCCTCCAGCGCCGCGATGCGCTCTTCCAGCGGCGGATGCGTCATGAAGAATTTCTTGGCGCCGCCGATGAAGCCGAACGCGCTGACCTGCTCTGGCAGCGAGGATTCGGCATGACCCTGCTTGAGACGCTGCAGCGCCGAAATCATCTTGCGCTTGCCGGCCAGATGCGCACCGCCCGC
Source organism: Panacagrimonas sp. (assembly GCA_052387335.1). Lineage (GTDB taxonomy): Bacteria > Pseudomonadota > Gammaproteobacteria > Nevskiales > Nevskiaceae > Panacagrimonas. Next base: position 16,305 of record JBQTJH010000187.1, read on the forward strand.
GTCGGCACGGAACTCACGCTGACGCGAGAACCAGCACACGATGGCTGAGGCCAGAATGCCGAACACAATCTGCAGCACGATCACGGTGATGTGGTAGCCCGGACCGACGCCGCGCTCGGTCTTGAATACGGCGCGATCGATGACATAGCCCACGACGCGCGCCAGGAACATGACAAAGGTGTTCACCACGCCCTGCACCAGGGTCAGAGTCACCATGTCGCCATTGGCGACGTGGGCCACCTCGTGACCGAGCACCGCCTCGACCTCGTCCTGACTCATGTTGCGCAGTAGACCGGTGCTCACCGCCACCAGTGCATTGTTTCGGTTCATGCCGGTGGCAAAGGCATTGGGCTCGGGCGCGTCAAAGATTGCGACCTCGGGCATGCCGATACCCGCCGTACGCGCCTGCCTTTGCACCGTATTCACCAGCCACATTTCGGTCGCGTTCTTGGGCTGCTCGATCACCTGCGCCCCGGTGCTGCGCTTGGCCATCCACTTCGACATGGCCAGGGACACGAACGCACCACCAAAGCCGAAGATGGCCGAAAACGCCAGCAAGGCGCCCAAATTCAACCCGTTCTGGGTCAAGAAGCGATCCACGCCCAGCACGGACGCGACGATCGACAACACCACCATCACCGCGACATTGGTCGCGACCAGCAGGAACACGCGTTTCATGGCTTCCTCGTCATAGGGACGTTTCCCCGCAACAGAATGTCGGGCCTGGTCCACCGGGTTCAAGACCCGGCGCAGCATGGCCCGTGACGATGAAACCTGCGAGAACCTGGGACGACGGTGGGGGCGACGGTGGCTACGTCGCCCGCGCCGGGTTTATTACTGCTGTCACCCGAAAGGACGACGTCCGGTACCGAGCTCAGCACCGACCTGACGGCGCGCCACTTTGTGGTTAGGCTTTGAACACACACCCCACTTTCGAGGAGAACGCGATGACCCAGGTCGAGGGCGGCTGCTATTGCAAGGCGGTTCGGTATGAGATCACGGCCGAGCCGATGATCAATGCGCAGTGCCACTGCCGTGAATGTCAGTACATTTCCGGCGGCAATGCCAATGTGTGCATGGTCATTGCCGGTACCGGCTTCCGCTATACGAAGGGCGCGCCCAAGCAGTTCGCGCGCAAGGACCTGCCCAGCCCGGTCACGCGTGAATTCTGTGGCGAATGCGGCACGCCGCTGCTGAGCCGCTCACCGGCCATTCCCGGTGCCGCCATCGTCAAGCGCGGCACCTTCGACGACCCCACGGCCTTCGGCAATCCGCAGATCGCGATCTTCACCATCGACAAGCAGGCCTATCACCACATTCCGGACGGGATGCCGGCCTTCGAACGCATGCCGGGCTGATCCCAACGACCCCGCAGTTCGGGAACGACGGGGAGCCGAGCCTCAGTGAGCGGCCTGGGCTTTGTTCGCTGACGTTGCGGCGTGCATCAGGCGGTCGGTCCAGGCGATACCGATGGCCGACACGATGAAGGCCATGTGGATGATGGTCTGCCACATGACGGCGTCGGCGGTGGTGTTGGTGCATTTAACACCCACATCCAACGCCGAACATAGCGGGGCGGCGCCGCTCGTTCCCGCCTCGATGAAGGTCTTGAGCAGGTGGATGGACGAGATGCCGATGATCGCCATCGCCAGCTTGACCTTGAGTACGCTGGCGTTGACATGGCTCAGCCACTCCGGCTGGTCCGGGTGGCCCTGCAGCTTGAGCCGCGAGACGAAGGTCTCGTAGCCGCCGACGATCACCATCATCAGCAGGTTGGAAATCATTACCACGTCGATCAGCGCCAGCACGATCAGCATCACCTGCTGTTCGTTGAGGGCGAACGCGCCGTGGATCAGGTGCCACAGCTCCTTGACGAACAGGATCACGTAGACACCCTGCGCCACGATCAGACCCAGGTAGAGCGGCAACTGCAACCAGCGGGAGGAAAAGATGATGGTGGGCAGCGGACCCAGAGGAGAGGTGTGAGGCGAGGACATGGCGGGGAGGCGGCTAAAAGGTCGCGGAGTCTAGCAAGGGGTAGGTGACGTTCAGGCGAGAACGCAAAACGCTGCTCTTGATGGGGGCCGCGAGGAGCGTTCTCAAGTGCCCGACACCCTCGCCGCCCGGTATGCTCGTGCGATGAACGAACCACGCCTGGATGAACTCGAAAGCCGCTTCGCCTACGCCGACGAGGCCTTGCGCGTGCTCAGCGACACCGTGGCCCGTCAGCAGAAGCAGATCGATTACCTGGAACTGCTGTGCCGCCAGTTGCTGGAACGGGCCAAGGCTCAGGGCAACGAGGTGTTCAAGGGCACCGCGGCCGATGAGATCCCGCCGCATTACTGACATCGACGCCGACACCGAAATCGCCAGTCACGTCGAGCTGCCGCCCGGCCAGTGGCGCACGGTGCTGGACTTCCTGTGCGAGCGCTTCCCGGCCATCGACGAAAACAGCTGGCGCTCGCGCCTGCAACGCGGCCGTGTCACCGATGGTGCGGGCCAGGTCATCGGCGTCGATCAGGCCTATCGCAGTGGCCTGCGTCTGCGCTACTACCGCGAGCTGGCGGTCGAAACGCCCATCCCGTTTGAAGCCAGCATCCTGCATCGCGACGCGCATTTGCTGGTGGTCGACAAGCCGCACTTCCTGCCGGTCACGCCATCGGGTCGCTATGTACGCGAATGCCTGCTGGCGCGGCTGCGACGGCAACTGGGGCTGAGCGGCTTGGTGCCCTTGCATCGCATCGACCGCGAGACCGCCGGCCTGGTCTTGTTCTCGCTTAATCCGCAGACTCGTGGCCGCTATCAAGGCCTGTTCGCCCAGCGGCAGATCCACAAGATCTACGAGGCCATCGCCCCGACCCTGGCGAGGCAAACCTTCCCGCAGATCTACCGCAGCCGGCTGGAACGCGGCGAACCGTTTTTCTGCACGCGTGAAGTGGCCGGAGAGGCCAATAGCGAAACCCACATCGCGCTGCTGGACGTCCGTCAGGAGCGGAGTCGCTATCGGCTGCAGCCGGTCACCGGGCGCAAGCACCAGCTGCGCGTGCACATGGCGGCGCTGGGCGCACCCATCGTCAACGATCCGCTGTATCCGCAGCTCACGGTCCGGGCCGAGGATGATTTTTCGCAGCCCTTGCAGCTGCTGGCCAAAACCTTGGAATTCACCGACCCGCTCGACGGCGCGCTACGCCGCTTCGAAAGCGGTCTGCGTCTTTGAGCCGTCTCAGGCTGCCGTCAACAAGTGCCTGAACACCTGATCGCGGTCCTGCATCAGCGTGGCAAATGACGCCGCCGGCACCGCGGCGCTGAACAAAAACCCCTGCAGCTCATCGCAGCCCAGCCGTGCCAGCAGGGCCGCCTGGCCCGGCGTCTCGACGCCTTCGGCGACCACCGTCATGCCCAGCGCCTTGGCCATCGCGATCATGGCGCGGACGATGGCCACCGTGCTGCCGTCATGCTCCAGGCCGGAGACGAAGGACTGATCGATCTTGATCGCGTCCAGCGGCAGACGACGCAGATACGCCAGCGATGAATAGCCGGTACCAAAATCGTCCAGCGCCACGGTCACGCCCAGCTTGCGCACCGCGCCCAACCAGCTGCTCGCCGCGTCGAAGTCGGTGATCAGCGCGCTCTCGGTGATCTCCAGTTCCAGATGCCGGGCTTGGGCGCCGGTGACGTCGAACAAATGATGCAAGCGCTCGAAGATGCCGCGCGTGTGCAGCTTGAGCGCGGAAAGATTGACCGCGATGCGAAAGTCGTCGAAGTGTAATTGCCAGTCCGCGATCTGCCGACACACAGCGCCGAGCACGTGCTCGTCCAGCGATTGGATCAACCCTCCGGATTCAGCCACGGGCACGAAATCATCCGGGCACAGAAACTCGCCGCCGCGCAGCGGCCAGCGGATCAGTGCCTCGCCCCCGACCACGCGACCGCTGAGCGCATGAACCTTGGGCTGGAAGTGCGGCACCAGCCGGTCATTGTCGATGGCCTGCTTGAGCTGGACCTCCATCGCCATGACGCGGGCACGTTCCGCGCTGCCGGCGTTGCGCCGCTCCACCGGCTCGGCGCGCTCGATGACCAGCAGCTGCTCCAGATGGCGGATCAACTCGTTGGCATTGCGCCCGTCATGCGGATAGATCGCCACCGCCGTATGTACCGGCAGGCGCTGATCCTCACCGTCGAGCACCCGCTCTTCGCGCAGGCTGGCGGCGGTGCGATCGGCGATCTCGTGCGCTCGACGCGACGCGGTCTCTGCCGTGTCAGCCGAGCCCTGCGCGAGCACGGCCACAAACATCTCGTCGCTGAAGCGCGTGACAAAGTCGGTCGGCCGCAAGCCGCGCTGCACGGACACCGCGACGGCGCTGAGCAGGCGGTCGAATTTGTCGCGGTCCAGTGAGGCGCGCAGGCTGGGGTAGTGATCGATGCCCAGCGCAAACACGGCGATCGGTGCACCGTCCTTCTGCGCACGCCGGCACGCGCGATCCAGCAGCTCGATCAGATGCCGACGATTGGGCAGCCCCGTCACCAGATCGTGGGTGACCAGGAATTCGGACCGCGCCGGTAGCGGCGCTGTCGTGGACACCGCGCGGGTCTCATCGACCTGGACCGGGCGCAGCACCTGGCTGCGAACGCGCATGCGCAACAACTGAGGATTCAAGGGCTGACGCAAGACGTCGATGGCGCCGGCCTCATCGGCCTCGTGAATGAAGGCCTCATCGACCTGCGCACTGAACAAGACCACGGGCGTCTTGCCACCCGAGCGCATCGTCAATTGCCGACACAGCTCGAAGCCGGACATGTCAGGCAATACGTCAGCGGCAAACGCCAGATCGGGCGATCCGTCCTCGGTGCAGGATTGCAGCAATGCGTGGCCGCTCTCAAAGCGCCGGATCAAGGCCAGACCCTGCAGCAACCCGGACGCCCAGGCCTCGTCGGCACGGGCGCCCTCGGCTACATAGATCTTGACCTGCTTCGTTGCGTCCATAACTCCGTCGGCAAGTCTCGGCTACGCCAGCAGCGCAGTGATCACATTGTTAATGCGTTGCCCCTCGTTCGGTCAACCCGGACGGGCTGAGCATAACGGCAGCATCAATCACGCTACGGATTTGATCGATACAACGTGTTCCGGCGCAGGGCTGGGGGCTCCGTGGCCCGAGCCGCGTTGGCCAGCTTGCTCAGGCTTCCGGCTTCATTTGAGGAAACAGCAGAACATCCCGGATGCTCGGTGAGTCGGTCAGGAACATGACCAGGCGATCAATCCCGATGCCAACGCCGGCGGTCGGCGGCAGGCCGTATTCCAGAGCGCGAATGTAGTCGGCGTCGTAGACCATGGCCTCATCGTCGCCGGCGTCCTTGGCCGCGACCTGCGCCTTGAAGCGCGCGGCCTGGTCTTCCGGATCGTTCAACTCCGAAAATCCGTTGGCGACTTCACGACCTCCGAGGAAAAACTCGAAGCGATCGGTCACCTCGGGGTCGACGTCGCTGCGTCGCGCCAGAGGAGACACTTCGGTCGGATATTCGGTGATGAAGCTGGGATCTAGCAGCTTGGCTTCGACCGTCTTCTCGAAGATTTCGGTCAACAGCTTGCCGGCACCATAGCCCGGCTTGACCTCACACCCCAGGCGCTTGGCGAAATCGGCGAGATAGTCGCGATCCCTCACGCGGGCAAGGTCGAACTCTGGGTTGAAGTGCTTGACCGAGTCCTTCATCGACCAGCGGGTGAACGGCTGCTGCAGGTCGTACTCTCGCCCCTGATAGCTGAGCGTGCCGCTACCGTTGACGGCGAGGGCCGCGTCGCGGATCAGTGTTTCCACCAGGTCCATCGCATCCTTGTAGTCCGCGTAGGCCTGATAGAACTCCAGCATGGTGAACTCGGGGTTGTGGCGCGTGCTCAGCCCTTCGTTGCGGAAATTGCGATTGATCTCGTACACGCGCTCGAATCCGCCGACGACCAGGCGTTTGAGATACAGCTCCGGCGCGATACGCAGATACAAATCGCGATCCAGTGCGTTGTGATGCGTGACGAAAGGTCGCGCCGTAGCGCCACCAGCAATGGACTGCAGCATCGGCGTTTCCACTTCGACGAAGCCCAGCGAGTCGAGAAACTGGCGGATGAAACCCACCGTACGACCGCGCTTCTCGAACACGCGCTTCACGTCCGGGTTGACGATCAAGTCGACGTAACGCTGGCGGTAGCGGATCTCCGTATCGGTCAGGCCGGCCCACTTCTCCGGCAGCGGGCGCAAGCCCTTGACCAGCAGCTCGACGCGGTTGACGCGCAAGGACAACTCGCCGGCCTTGGTGCGCATGACGGTGCCGACCGCGCCGACGATGTCGCCAATGTCCCAGCTTTTGAACGCATCGTAGACCTCGGCGCCAATTGCATTCATTTGCACAAACAGCTGCATGCGACCGGAGCTGTCCTGAATCTCGACGAACGACACCTTGCCCTGCCCGCGCTTGGCCATCATGCGGCCGGCGATGCGGTACTCGGTGGTCTCGATTTCCAGCGAAGCGGCGTCGCGGTCCTTGTAGGTGCCTTGCAAATGCTCGGCCAGCGCGTCGCGGCGGAACGTGTTCGGAAATGCCTCACCTTGCGCGCGCAGCATCGCGAGCTTGTCGCGTCGCGTCGCGATCAGCTGGTTTTCGTCCTGCGGCTTTTGTTCTTCGGTCATGGTCCGCTCAGAGTCCCTGCTTGAGGCTGGCTTCGATGTAGGGGTCGAGATGTCCGTCCAGCACCTTCTGCGTGTCGGCGATTTCCACGCCGGTGCGCAGGTCCTTGATGCGCGACTGATCGAGCACATAGGAGCGGATCTGGTTGCCCCACTCGATGTCGGCCTTGGCATCCTCGACCTTCTGCTTGGCGCTGTTGCGCTTCTGCATTTCCAAATCGTAGAGCTTGGACTTGAGCATCTTCATCGCGTGGTCGCGATTGGCGTGCTGGCTGCGCTGAGTCTGGCAGGCCACGACGATGCCGCTAGGCACGTGCTTGATGCGGATGGCCGACTCGGTCTTGTTGACGTGCTGACCACCGGCGCCGCTGGAGCGGAAGGTATCGACCTCAAGGTCCGCAGGATTGATCTCGATGTCGATGTTGTCGTCGACCTCGGGCGCCACGAACACGCCGGCGAACGAGGTATGGCGGCGATTGCCCGAATCGAACGGACTCTTGCGCACCAGCCGATGCACGCCGGTTTCGGTGCGCAGCCAGCCGTAGGCGTACTCGCCGGTGATGTAGAGCGTGGCCGACTTGATGCCGGCGACTTCACCGTCCGAGCGCTCCATCAACTCAACCTTGAAGCCCTTGCTCTCGGCCCAGCGCATGTACATGCGCAGCAGCATCGCAGCCCAGTCCTGGCCCTCGGTGCCGCCGGCGCCTGACTGCACATCCAGATAGGCGTTGGCGGCGTCCATCTCACCGCTGAACATGCGCTTGAATTCCATGTCCGCAGCCTTGGCACCTAGCGCCAGAACATCGGCCTCGACCTCGGCGAGCGTCTTGGTGTCGCCTTCGGCTTCGGCCAGTTCAAGCAGTTCTTCGGCGTCGCGCAGGCCGGAGTCCGCGCGGTCCAGGGACTGCACGACGTCTTCCAGACTGGCTCGTTCCCGTCCCAGATTCTGTGCTCGCGCCGGGTCGTTCCAGACCTCATTGCGCTCCAGTTCTGCCGTGACCTCGATCAGGCGGTCCCGCTTGGTGTCGTAGTCAAAGATAGCCCCGCAGCGCATCGAAACGCGCTCGCAGGGCTGTAATCTCACTCTTGATCTGATGGGGTTCCATGGCAATTGCATGAAAAAGGGCGCGAAGTATAGCGGCCGCAGCGCCAGGTGCGGGTCCGCGCGGGTTGTACGCCCACCGCCCGCATGCTAAAAAACTCGGCGTGGTAAGGATCTGCGTTGCGTCACTGCATCCAATAAACAATCAGTTGCACTTTTAATTTGTAGGGGAGTCGTCCATGAAACGTTTGACCATCGCGAGCGCTGTGCTCGCCAGCTTCACTGCCCTGTCCGCGTTTGCTCAGGACGAAGGCACGACCCAAGCCAATACCACCGAGCGCGATCTGAGCACCGCCAACGCGGCACTCACCAACCGCTTCTACGTCTCCGCCATGGGCTCTCACACCTGGGAAGACAAGAAGCGCGATACCGACGAAGGCTGGGGCGGCGCGCTGACCGTCGGCAAGCAGTTCTCCTCGTTCTTCAGCGCAGAAATTTCTGCCTTCCTTAGCGACTTTCACACCGACGGCGTCAGCGATTCGCTGGAGCTGATCGGTCTGGGCGTCACTGGCTTGGTGTTCCCGTTTTCGGGCCCCAACAGCCAGAACATCTACGGCCTGGTTGGCGTTCATGCCGGCAAGGGTGAAAACCACCCAGACACCGGCGATGGCGACTACGACACCGTGCTCGCCGACGCCGGCCTCGGCTTTCTCTACGGCCCCTTCACCTGGCTGAACCAGGGCTCGCTGCGTCTGGAAGCACGCTATCGCTTGGACCTGCACGACGACGCCGGTCTGGGCGTTGGCGGTGAAGACGAGTTCGGCGATGCGGTGGTCAATCTCGGTGTGCTGATCCCCATCGGCGCACAGGCCGTACCGCCCCCGCCGCCCCCGCCGCCGCCCGTGGTGGTCGTGCCCGTCGCGGATAGCGACGGCGACGGCGTGCCCGACGATGTTGATCAGTGCCCGGATACGCCCGCTGGCGAGCCGGTCAACGAAGTCGGCTGCCCGCTGCCGAAGAAGGAATGCAAGACCCCTGAGCCGGGCCAGCCCGTGACCTTGGAAGGTTGCGCGGCCGGCGACAAGATCGTGCTCCGCGGCGTCAACTTCGAGTTCGACAAGTCGCGCCTGACCTCCAACGCCAAGACCATTCTGGAAGGCGTGGGCGATGCGCTGAATCGGGCACCGAGCGTGACCGTCGAAATCGGCGGCCATACCGATGCCATAGGCACCGACGAGTACAACCAGAAGCTGTCTGAACAGCGCGCGCAGTCAGTGGTGCAGTATCTGGTCGGCAGCAAGAACGTGGACTCGAGCCGCATGACATCGGCGGGTTACGGCGAATCGCAGCCGGTGGCCGACAACGAGACCGATGCAGGTCGCGAGCTGAATCGTCGCGTCGAACTCAAGGTCACCGGTGGCACCTTGGAAACGACGCCAGCGGCACCTGCTGCGGAGGCTGCGTCCGAGGCTCCTGCCGCTGACACCGCGACTGCCGAGCCGGCAGCCGAGGCACCGGCGGCCGACGCGCCGGGCGAAGAGGCCCCGGCTGATGCAGCGCCGATCGAAGAGCCGGCCGCGGAAACGCCAGCGCCCTAAGCCGGACTGCGTTGAGAGATCGAGGGCCGCGCGAAAGCGCGGCCCTTTTTTTGGCCTTTCGCCAATGGGGTGACTGCAGCGGCTCGCGAGATTTCTTTGACCCGATTCTTGTGGGTAGCTGATAATGCAAGGCGGTCGTCACACGGTCTTACGTCGGGGTATAGCGCAGTCTGGTAGCGCGCCTGCTTTGGGTGCAGGATGTCGGGAGTTCGAATCTCTCTACCCCGACCAATCCGTGGCGTCAGGCCCGGTCGCACACTCGGCCTTGCCGAGAAACTGCTGGAATCAAGGGATCGCAGCCGGTAGACTTAGCGCCCCTGTGGTGGCCGTAGCTCAGTTGGTAGAGTCCCAGGTTGTGATCCTGGTTGTCGCGGGTTCGAGCCCCGTCGGTCACCCCACTTTTTTTCTGCGACGGTGCCGTTACAATGCGCGCCCCTCGCGGGGCGCGGTAGAAGCAAGCGGGTTGCTAGCTCAATGGTAGAGCAGCTGACTCTTAATCAGTAGGTTCCCGGTTCGAGTCCGGGGCGACCCACCAATAACTACCAAGCTAACCACTCAAACCCGGCGCTCAACACGCCGGGTTTTTCTTTGAGCGTCGGCTTTAGGCGTTGACCCGAAACCGATCCCCACACGTCCGCACCTGCTGCGACATATCCGCAAAAATACTCAACAGATTCCCGATGTTGCGTCCAGCCGGAATCCGGTATCAGCAGGCTACTCGCGGGAGACAGTAGCGTCAACAACAGGGGGCTTGACCCTCTTGGCACCCAGATTCCCCATCAGGTCGCGCATCTCGTCCATGTCCGGGTGGACGTAGCAGAACGTCGTGCGCACGTCGCGGTGGCCGAGGATGCGTTGCAGGGTCTTGATGCGCCCGGTCTTGGCCAGCTCGGTGGCGAAGGTGTGGCGCACCTTGTGCGGGCTGGCCTTGAAGGCGTGGTGCTTCTTGAGTGCGCGGAAGAAGTTGGCCAGGTGCCACTCGTTCATCTGCTTGAGCTTGGGATTGCGGCGGCGGCGCAAGAACAGGGTCAGGTTGAACACCTGGCCGTCGCGCAGATACTCCTCCCCCACCGCCGCCCTTGTCTTCGCCTGTAAGGTGCGCAGATCCTCCGCGACGGCGGGCATCATCGGCACCGACCATTCCCGACGGGTCTTGCTGGTCTTCGAGCGCAGGACGAAGTGGCGCTCGGTGAAGTCCACGTCCTCCCAGGTCAGGCCGAGCAGCTGGCGGCGGCGGATGCCGGTCATGAACAGGGTGCGCAGCACGGCGAGCCAGAACCAGTGCGGCTCGATGCGAGCGCCCTCGCGCGACAACGAGGCGATGATGTCGTTGAGGCGATCAATGTTGACCGTCTTCGGGGCCACGTCTTCAACCGGCTCGGACGAGACTTCCCAGGGGTTCTCGGCAATCAGTTTCTTGGTCAGGGCGTAGCGCAACAGCACCTGCACATGCCGCCGGTAATTGTTCCAGGTCACGGCTTTCGCACGATTCAGAACCATGTCCCGCCACTGCACCTGCTTGTCGGCGGTGAGCTGGCCGGGATGGGTGACGGCGATGTCCTCGTCCATGAGCCGGATCACCAGGTCGAGCTGCCTCTGCATGGAGGCGCTCGCCCGGTGCAGGCGCACATAGTTGTTGAAGATGTCCCGAAAGCTTTGGTCTGGGCTGGTATCGAACATGGGGTTCCCCCTTTGTTGTGGTTGAACCCTACTGATCCCAGTCATTCACAAGTATTTCTTGAAATAGGCTGTGCTGTAGCGGATTCCGCTTGCAAAAATCACCAGGAGTGGCGGCAGCACCCAGCGCGGGTTCATGACCGCTGGTGGGATCAGGTAGATGGCGGCGCTGAGAACCAGGCTGTAGGCCACGGCGCGCTTGGCCCGGTGGTAAATGAACCCGGACTCGCGCCCGCCGCCGGTGCGGCGCAGAAACCACACCACCTGGCCATCGGCGAAGCCGCCCTGGGCGGCGAGCAGCAACAGCGGCAGGCTCAGGATCAGCACCGCCAGGCGCGCG
>JBQTJH010000188.1:0-15822 GCA_052387335.1 Panacagrimonas sp.
GCGCAAACCACGGCGCGATGCCGCCCACCGCCGCAATCGCCACCACACGCTCAACACCCGCAGATTTGAGCGCCCACAGGTTGGCGCGGTAGTTGATGCGATGCGGCGGAATCTTGTGTCCCTCGCCATGGCGCGCAAGAAACTGCACCGCGTGGCCCTCGATATGACCCGACAGCAGCGGCGCGGAGGGCGCGCCAAACGGCGTGCTCAGCCGCTCTAGCGAGTCGATCACAAGGCCCGGCCACTGATTCATGCCGGTGCCGCCGATCACGGCGATCAGGGGTTTGCTCATCAGGTTTGCAGGTAAGGGGTGAGGAGTAGGGACGCGCTTTCGGCGCTGTGAGGATAAGGCACGCGCTTCTTGTGCTCACTCCTCACAATCACGCTCGCACCGCGTAAATAGCCGGCAGCTGCCGCCAATATTCCTTGTAGTCCATGCCGCAGCCGAAGACGTAACGATCTTCCACGGCCAGGCCGATGTACTCGGCGTGGGCGCCAGCGGCGCGGCGCGTGTGCAGCTTTTCTGCGAGCACGGCGACGCTGAGACTGGCGGGGCGGAATTCGGCCAGCGCGCGGCGAATCGCGACCAGGGTATGACCCTCGTCGAGAATATCGTCGATCACCAGCAGTTCACGACCGGCCAGGGTCTGCGGCTCGGGCTGACGCTTCCATACCAGCCCACCGCCTTCGGTGGCGCCGCGATAGCGCGTGGCGTGCAGGTAATCCTGCTCGAAGGGAAAGTCGAGTCGTCGCGCGATCTCCGCGGTGGCGTAGAGCCCGCCGTTCATCACGCACAGCAGCAGCGGATTGCGCTGGGCATAGTCGCGCGTGATCTGCTGCGCCAGCGCATCGAACGCGGCCTGCACTACGGCCGCATCATGCAGGCAGTCAGCTTGCGCACGAACCTGGATGGCATCTTGCAAGCTGCTCATTCAGACCTCGCGACGAAACAGCTTGGCCAGACGTGCGCTACGCGTCACGCTCGGTCGTACGTCCTTGAGCGCATCGAGCAGCGCGATGGACGCCTCGCGGTCATTGCATACCGGCAGCATGTCGCAGCCCGCCGCCAGCGCCGCTCTTGCACGCTCCGGCAGATCACCGATCACCGCGGCACCCTTCATCACCAGGTCGTCGCAGAACAGCGCGCGACTGAAGCCCATGTCGCGGCGTAGCACGGCCATGATCCATTTCTGCGAAAACGAGGCGGGCGTTTCGTCCACCGCGGGGTAGCGCACATGCGCCATCATCAGCGACTCGATGCCGTCGTCGATCAGCGGTTGAAACGGCGCCAGCTCGGTACGCTGGATTTCGTCCATCGTGCGTCGATCAATCGGCAGCTCCAGATGTGAGTCCGCCGCCACCGCGCCGTGCCCGGGAAAGTGCTTGCCGGTCGCGGCCATGCCGGCGCGGTTCAAGCCTGCGCGAAACGCCCGCGCCAGCGCCACGATCACATCGGTCTTGGTGGCAAACGCACGGTCGCCGATGACACCGGAGATACCGATGTCGCGGTCCAGCACCGGCGCAAAACACAGGTCGATGCCAAAGGCGCCGAGTTCACTGCCGATGGTGTGGCCGTGGACTTCGGCCTCGTCCAGCGCGGCCTTCGGGCTTTCGTCATACAGCTTGCCCAGGGTGCGCATGGCCGGAATGCGCGAGAAACCCACGCGGAAGCGCTGCACGCGCCCACCTTCGTGATCCACTGCCAGCAACAGGCGCGGCGAATGACGCACCGAGAGGATGTCTGCGCACAGCGCGCGCAATTGATCGGGATCGCGGTAATTGCGCGTGAACAGGATCACCCCGCCCACCAGCGGGTGGCGCAGGATGTCGCGATCTTCAGCGGTCAGTTCCAGCCCGCTCACGTCCAGCATCAAGGGGCCGATCAGCCCGTTGCCCGCCTTGCCTGCCATGTTCCTGGGTTCTCTTGTTTAGGTGTGCAACTCGACCACGGTGCCAGCGCCGACGCGATCGTACAGCGCGATGATGTCGGCATTGGCCATGCGGATGCAGCCCTTGGACCCGGGCTGTCCCAGGTGCGTGGTCGGTGGCGTGCCGTGCAGATAGATGTAACGGCGAAACGTATCCACGCAGCCCAGCCGGTTGCGCCCGTGTTCGGTACCGGACAGCCACAGGATGCGCGTGAGAATCCAGTCGCGGCCGGGATAGCGCGCGTGCAATTCCGGTGTCCAGATTTCGCCCGTCGGGCGGCGCGCACGAAACACGCTGCCGGCGGGCTGATCCCGCCCGATGCAGGCGCGAATCACATGACGCCCGCGCGGCGTGCAGCCAGAGCCGTTGATCTCGCCCACGCCGTTGCCACCGGTGGATACCGCATATTCACCTAGTGCGCGACCCTGATCCCAGAGCAGCAGACGCTGGTGCCGCAGGTCGATCTCAAGTTCCATCCCAGGACCGGTAGGGCTTCAGTGCCAGGCTGTGGTTGTAGTAGCGATGCTCGTCGGTGACTTCGCGCCCCAGCCAGGACGGGCGCGGAAAATCCTGCAGCACCGCGTCCAATTCGATCTCCGCCACGATCAGGCCGGCGTTGTCGCCATGGAACTCGTCGATCTCCCAGGTGAAGCCATCGCGCTCCACGATGTGCCGCGTCTTGTCGATGCGGCCGACGCACAGCGTGTCCAGAATTTCCTGCGCCTCCTCGGGAGGTACGCCATAGTCGTATTCGGCGCGGGCGCTGCCGACCACGGCGGCCTTGATGTTCAGGCGCGCTTCCTGTTCGTCCAGTCGCACGCGGATCGATGCGCGGCCCCCGGCAGTGCTCAGATAGCCCTGACGCATGACGCGAGTACGGCTGACTTCCCCGCGCCAGGCATCGTTAGCCAGCAGAAACTTGCGTTCAATTTCGAGCGGCATGGCAGTTCGTCGACAGGATTCGAGCCTACTGTAAGTCGTATGCGGGACGATGAAGGCTTGGGTTCAGGTCCTTTCGCTACTCCCTTTGGAATAGCGCCATCGATTCGACGTGCGTGGTGTGCGGAAACATGTCCATGACACCGACCCGCCGTAGCCGGTAACCATGGTTGTGCACCAGCAGACCGGCGTCGCGCGCCAGGGTGCCGGGATGGCAGGACACGTACAGGATGCGCGACGGCTTGCGTGCCCCGATCACCGGCATCATGGCTTCGGCACCGGCGCGCGGCGGATCGAGCAGCACCGAGTCAAACGTCGGTTGCAGCCAGGCGGCGTCGGCTTTGGGCTGGAACAGGTCGGCGGCGTGAAACGAAATCTCCAGCCCCAGCCGCTCGGCATTGGCGCGTGCGCGCTCGATCAGGCTGGATTCGCCTTCAACCGCGGTCACACGCGCGCCGGCACGCGCCAGCGGCACAGAGAAATTACCCAGCCCGCAGAACAGTTCCAGCACGCGCTCGCCGGTGTAGGGCGCCAGCCAGGCCAGGGCCTGACGCACCGTCTGCTGGCTGACCGACGCATTGATCTGGATGAAGTCGGTCGGCTGAAACTGCAGCCGATCCACGCCGCCATCCGGCGAATAATCCAGCAGCGGCGCCGGCGGTTGTAGCGGCTGCACCGTGTCTGGCCCCGCGGTCTGGATGTAGAGCGCGAAGTTCTCGCGCTCGGCCATCTGCAACAACGCGGCGCAATCGGCGTCGGTCAGCGGCCGCATCACGCGCAGCACCAAGGCGACCGGCTCTGCGCACGCCACTTCGATCTGCGGCAGGTGATAACGAATGGATAAACCGGCGATGGTTTCGCCCAGCACGCGCAGCTTCTGGCCCACCCGCGGATCAAGAATGGCGCAGCTGTCCAGCGCCGCAAGGAAGGGGCTGGCGCGTTCGCGAAAGCCCACCAGCGCGGTGTTGCGCTTGTCCACGAACTTCACGCCCAGGCGTGCGCGACGCCGATAGCCTAGCGTGGGTCCGGTGATCGGCGCGGCGATTTCTGCCGGCTCCAGCTTGCCCACGCGGCGCAGGGCTTCAATCAACTGTTGCTGCTTGAACGCGATCTGCGCAGCGGGCGCCAGATGCTGCAGCGAGCAGCCACCGCAGACGCCAAAATGCGCGCAGGGCGGCGTCACGCGATCTGCAGACGGCGTCAGCACGTCAAGAAGTTCGCCTTCGTCTACATCCTTCTGCACGCGCGTGTAACGGAAGCTCACGGTTTCGCCCGGCAGCGCGCCGACGATGAAACAGACCTTGCCCTCAATGCGCGCGACGCCGCGACCATCCTCGGCCAGGTCGTGGATGTTGGCGGTGAAATTGCCTTCCGGCACGGCCTTGCGACGACGCGGCGTGCCGCGATTGAACCCGCTCATTCGTTCCAGGCCGCCGCGAATTCCGCCCAGTGCGGGGCGGTACTGGCCTCAAGAAATTCCCGCGCCAGCAGAATCTCCTGCTCGTAGTCGTCTTCCGACAGATGCCCGCGCATGAACTGGAAACGCAGGTACACCAGCCAGGTGTTCATCACATCGGTTTCGCAGTACGCGCGAATCTCGGCGAGCTTGCCGGCGCGGTAGGCGTCAAACACTTTGGAGCCATCCATGCCCAGCTTGCCGGGCAGGCCAAGCAACAGCGCGATCTCATTGAGCGGCGCGTTGTTGCGGCCGGTATACAGCGCCAGCACGTCCATCAGATCGGTGTGCTTGAACTCGTAGCGCTTGAGGTAGTTGCTGAACTTGGTGTCGCGGTCGAAATGGCCGTTGTCCCAATACGCCTGCGCGCGCGAACCATGAATCAGGCCGCGATAATTCAACACCGGCAGGTCAAAGCCGCCGCCGTTCCAGGACACCAGGGTCGGCCGGTACTTGTCCACGCCGTTGAAGAATTTCTGAATCAGCTCCGCCTCGTCAGCGTCCTCGTCGCCGATGGACCAGCAGCGCAGCGCATCTCCCGCACGCAGCACGCAGGAGATCGCAACAATTTTCTGTAGGTGTGCCGGTTGGAACTCGGTGCCTTTTTCTGCGCGGCGCAAAGTGCGCAGCGTGTTCCACACCGCATCGTCGTCCGCCGTATCCAGACCCAGGATACGACGCGCGCCGTCCAGGTCCGGCACCGTTTCGATATCGAAGACCAGGGTTGCGTTGCTCACGGTTCAGGCCGGAAACACGCCGGTAGAAACATAGCGATCACCGCGATCACAGATGATGCAAACCACCGTGGCGTTGCTCATCTGCTAGCACACCTGCACGGCGGCGTACAACGACCCGCCGGAAGACGGTCCGCAGAACAGACCTTCGCTGCTGGCCACGCGACGCATCATGTCCTCGGCGTCCTTGGCTTCGACCTCCAGAATGCGATCAATCTTGCTGACGTCGTAGATGCCCGGCTCATAGGCCTTGGGCCACTTGCGGATGCCGGGGATGGAGGATTCCCCCGCCGGGTGCACACCCACCAGTTCGATGCTGTGGTTCTTCTCTTTCAGAAAACGCCCGGTACCCATGATGGTGCCGGTGGTACCCATGGTGGCCACGAAGTGCGTGATGCGGCCTTCCGTATCACGCCAGATCTCCGGGCCGGTGGTCTCGTAATGCGCACGCGGATTGTCCGGGTTGGCAAACTGATCCAGCACGCGGCCCTTGCCCTCGCGCTGCATCTGCTGCGCCAGGTCACGCGCGTATTCCATGCCCTGCGCCTGCGTCACCAGCACAATCTCAGCACCAAATGCGCGCATCTGCGCACGCCGCTCCGCACTCATGTGCTCCGGCATGATCAGCACCATGCGGTAACCGCGCATGGCCGCGGCCATGGCCAGCGCAATACCGGTATTGCCGGATGTAGCTTCGATCAAGGTATCGCCGGGCTTGATCTCACCGCGCTCCTCGGCGCGAAAGATCATCGAATACGCGGGTCTGTCCTTCACCGACCCCGCCGGGTTATTGCCCTCCAGCTTGGCCAGCAGGGTGTTGTTGCCGATGCCCGGCAGACGCGTGAGCCGAACCAGCGGCGTGTTGCCGATGGTCTCGGCCAGGGAAGGGGTGTTCATGGGGCCGAATTCTAAGCGATGGCGCGTGAGCGCCTGATTCATCCACACCTTGCCGACTCGGCCAGCGACGAAATGCCCGCCGATAGTGGGCCGAGGTGCTTACATTGAAGGGGCGACGATTTCGCGTGATAAAGTTCCATGACGTTATGTCGTCTTGATGCCTGCCATGGAAAGCTCTTCAACCCGCGCCACCGTCTATATCGATTCCAAGGTCCACCGTGCTTTGCGGCTCAAGGCTGCGGCCACGCATCGCTCGATTTCTGAGATCGTCACCGAGGCGGTGCGTCAGGCCCTGCGAGAGGACCATGAAGATCTGAGCGCTTTCGGCGATCGCGCGGCTGAAAAGACGCTGAGCTACGAGGGCCTGCTAAAGAAGCTGAAATTGAATGGCGATCTATGAGCTGCGGTTCAAGATCTCGGTCGCCAAGGATTTGAGGGGCCTGCCCAAGGCAGACGTCCAGCGCATTCTGGCCAAGGCACAGGCCCTGAGTGTGGACCCGCGCCCAGCTGGTGCCGAAAAGCTCTCGGGTGACGAGAAGTACCGCGTCCGTCAGGGCGACTATCGAATTCTGTACAGCATTGACGACCAGTTGGTGGTGGTGGAAGTGGTCAAGGTCGGACATCGCAAGGATGTCTACCGATAAGCCGAAGCGCAGGCCGGTGCGCAAAACGCAGATGCAGTGGTGGGAGATTCCCGCCAGCTTTCTCGAAGGACATTTCGTCATCCGCGTGCTGGAGCCGTCCAGCACCTCGCTGCCTGAGCTGATGCAGAGCCTGCGGCGCAATCAATATCGCAAACCCTTTGTGCTGGAGGACGCGCAGATTCGTCGTCTGCAGTTCGGCTTGCGCTATGCGCAAAGCGAGATGCGGCTGGATGATCCTTGGGCTTTGAGTCTGGCGTACACGCAGAAGATGATGGCCGCGATGCTGTTTCAACCCGCGCCCAAGCATGTCGTGCTGGTGGGGCTGGGCGGCGGGTCCATGACCAAGTTCTGTTATCGCGCGCTGCCGCAGGCGCGTGTTACCGCACTGGAGATCGACGCGACGGTGATCGAGATGAGCCGTCTGTTCGAGGTGCCGAAACCGGAAGCGCGTCTGCGCATCCTGCATCGCGACGCGGTGGACTGGTTTGCGCGCGGGCGTGAAAAAGCGGACCTGGTGTTGCTGGACGGCTGTGATCGCGACGGCGTGGCACCGGCGTTTTGCGAAGCGGCGGTTTATCAGGATGTGCTGGCGCGGCTGAGTCGCGGTGGGGTGCTGGTGGTGAATCTGATTGGTGCGGTAAAGCGCGTGCAGAGCATTCTGAATCTGATTGATGCGGTGTTTGAAGGACGCAGCCTGGTGTTGCCGATGCGCGAGGGCGGCAACCGCATCGTGTTTGCGTTTCGGGATGGCCCGCTTCCGCCGGATTGGAAGGCCTTGCAGTCGCGGGCCTCCGCGTTGTCAGCCGCGCATGGGTTGCCGTTTGACGACTATCTACGTGAATTTCAGCGGGCCTTGAAGCGCAAGGACCGGTAGGGCGGGCCGTGCCCACCGTCAGGTCTTTGATGATCTTCCGACCGCGGCGGCCGCGGGCCGCCCAACGGGTTTACGCGCTGCGTTCGAGCACGACGTACGCCAGGACCAGGCCGTCTTCGTCGCTCAGCGAGACGTGTCCTTGCGCAATGCCCAGCGCATCCAGGCGCGCGCGCATCGCGTCCGAGTACACCAGGTATGGGCGTCCCAGTTCGCCGCGCACCACGCCGACTTCCGGGTTGGCGTAGCCGCGTACGCCGGTGCCCAGGGCCTTGCCGAAGGCCTCTTTGGCCGCCCAGGACTTGGCCAGAAAATTTACAGCGCGCTTGGACTGCATGTATTGCAGCAGTTCTTCAGGATGCAGCAGACGTTCGGCGAAGCGCTGCGGATGCTTGGCCATGACCGCGGCAATGCGGTCCACGCGGATGATGTCGGTGCCGATGCCGTAAATCATCGGCCGCGCTTATTCCGACGGCGGCGTGCGCGCGTCGGTCATGGCGCGGCGCATTTCCATGATCGCAGCCGGCAGTCCGATGAACACGGCGCGCGCGATCAGCGCATGGCCGATATTGAGTTCCACGATCTCGGGTATCGCGGCAATGGGCGCAACGTTCTGCACCGTCAAGCCATGGCCAGCATGCACTTCAAGCCCGGCGCGATGTGCGTCAACGGCAAAGCGTTCGATGGCCAGGCGCTCACGCTCGCGCGCCGCGCCTTCCACTTCGCAATAGCGGCCGGTATGAATCTCGATATGGGCGGCACCGGATTTCAGCGCGGCGTCCAGTTGACGCGGATCGGCGTCGATGAACAGCGCCACGGCGATGCCAGCGTCGGCCAGTTCGGCGCAGGCATCCTTGATCGCCGGCAGATGTCCGGCCACATCCAGGCCGCCTTCGGTGGTGATTTCGGCGCGACGCTCCGGCACCAGGCAGGCGTAACGCGGCGCAGCGCGGCTGGCGATGGCCAGCATCTCATCGGTCAGTGCCAGCTCCAGATTCACCGGCACCGGGCAGCAGGACACCAGGCGCGTCAGATCGTGATCCTGGATGTGGCGCCGGTCCTCGCGCAGATGGATGGTGATGCTGTCGGCGCCGACGCCGGCGGCGATGAGCGCCGCTTCCACCGGGTCTGGATACGGCGTGCCGCGCGCCTGGCGCAGGGTGGCAACGTGGTCCACATTCACGCCTAGTCGGATCGCGTGCGGCGCGTTGGAATCGTTGGAAGGGGTCATGGCGGAGGTTCCGTGCGGGGCTGGCGCATGATACCGGCGTGCGCGGCCATTGCCGCCACCGGGGGCTTGCGCTAAACACCGGCTATAACAAAGACGAGGGGGCAGCGATGCAGAACATCTTGCAGGCGCGGTTCATCCCGCTGGGCGTGGCGCTGCTGGTGTTTGTGCTGTGCGTGTCGGTGATCCCGCTGCTGATGCCCTGGGCTGCGACGAGCCTCGCGGTGCTGGCCGCGGTGTCGGGCGGGCTCAGCGCCGTGGGTATCTGGGACCTAGTGCAGACCAAGCAGTCGATCCGGCGCAACTATCCCATCCTGGCGCACCTGCGGTTCTTCCTGGAATTCATCCGTCCGGAGATCCGCCAGTATTTTCTGGAAGACGATCAGGAACGCATTCCGTTTTCGCGTGCGCAGCGTGCGCTGGTGTATCAGCGTGCCAAGGGCGTGGTGGACAAGCGGCCGTTCGGCACGCAGTTGGAGGTCTATGCCGACGATTACGAGTGGATCAATCACTCGATGAGTCCGGTGCAGATCAAGGACTGGAATTTCCGCACGCGCGTGGGCGAGCACAGCTGCTCGCAGCCGTACGATCTGTCCCTGTTCAATATCTCGGCCATGAGTTTTGGCGCGCTGTCGGCCAACGCGATCCTGGCCTTTTTGCTCATGACACGGGCGAGGGCTCGATCAGCCGCTATCACCGCGAACACGGTGGCGATCTGATCTGGGAGATCGGTTCCGGGTACTTCGGTTGTCGCAACGACGACGGGTCGTTCAACGCAGAACAATTTGCCGCCTGCGCGCGCGAACCGCAGGTCAAGATGATCGAGATCAAGCTCAGCCAGGGCGCCAAGCCCGGCCACGGCGGTGTGCTGCCCGGCGCGAAAGTCACGCGCGAGATCGCGCTGGCGCGCGGCGTGCCCGAAGGCAAAGACTGCATCTCGCCGGCGGCACACTCGGCGTTTTCCACGCCGCTCGAGATGATGGAGTTCATCGCCAAGCTGCGTGAGCTCTCCGGTGGCAAGCCGGTGGGTTTCAAGTTTGCGCTGGGCCATCCCTGGGAGTTCTTCGCCATGTGCAAGGCGATGATCAAGACCGGCATCACGCCGGATTTCATCGTGGTGGACGGCGCCGAGGGTGGCACCGGCGCGGCGCCGGTGGAGTTCACCGATCACGTCGGCACGCCGCTGCAGGAGGCGCTGCTGCTGGTACACAACACCCTGGTGGGCTTGAACCTGCGCGGGCGGGTGAAGATCGGTGCGGCGGGCAAGGTCATCACTGCGTTCGACATCGCGCGCAGCCTGGCGCTGGGTGCGGACTGGACCAATGCCGGCCGCGGGTTCATGTTCGCGCTCGGCTGCTTGCAGGCGCAGGCCTGCCATACCGGCCACTGCCCGACCGGCGTCACCACGCAGGACCCGGTGCGCCAACGCGCGCTGGTGCCGGAGGACAAGGCGCAGCGCGTGGCCAATTTTCATCGCAATACGCTGGTGGCTCTGGCCGAGCTGGTCGGCGCCGCTGGCCTGACCCATCCGGGGCGTCTGGGGCCGCAGCACATCGTGCGGCGTGTTTCGACCAGCGAGGTGCGGCTGCTGAGCCATCTGCTCACCTTCATCAAGCCCGGTGAGTTGCTGGAAAGTCAGACCCAGCACGCGGTGTACCGCGTGTTCTGGAATATGGCTTCGGCGGAGTCGTTCGCGCCGGCGGTCTGAGTAGCGTCGCGGTGCAGCGTCGAGTTCCTGACATCCGACGGCGGGAACAGAAGTTGTAGGGAGGTCTGCGGACCGTTGGGGAAGGTCGCCCGGCCCGGGCGCGCAACGGTCAGTGGAGACCCTCCATGGCCCGCAACGCTGCCAAGAAGACCGCTGTTCCCGCTGCCGCCGAACCGGCGGTGATCCATTTGCCTGCCGAGCTGGGCATCGAGTCCGCGGCCGAGCTGCATCGCGAACTGGTGTCGCACGTTGAGGACGCCGCGCCGGTGGTGCTCAATGCCTCGGACGTGGCGCGCATCCACAGTGCCGCGTTGCAATTGTTCTGCCTGTTCTGTCGCGACCGTCGCGACGGCGGCCTGCAGACGCACTGGCAGGCGCCCTCCGCCGCGCTGCGCAGCGCCGCTGCCCTGCTGGGTGTGTCCACCCTCATGAACCTGGCTCAGGACGCGCATTGATGCGCAGCCCGCGACACGGTGCGCTTTTGCTGCATGGCGGTGCCTGCCGCGCGTCGTTCAAATTCTTTTCACGAGGTTTCACATGAGCCGCATTCTCGCCGTAGACGACTCCGCTTCCATGCGGCAAATGGTGACGTTCACGCTCAAGTCCGCAGGTTTTGACGTGGCCGAAGCCGAAGACGGCCAGGCCGCGCTGGACCTGGCCAAGACCGAAAAATTTGGTCTGGTGCTGGCCGACGTCAACATGCCGCGCATGGACGGCATCACCCTGGTGAAGAACCTGCGCACCCTGGCCGAATACAAGTTCACGCCGCTGCTCATGCTCACCACCGAGTCCACGCCCGAGAAGAAGCTCGAAGGCAAGGCCGCTGGCGCGACCGGCTGGCTGGTCAAGCCGTTCAATCCAGAGCAGCTGGTTGCCACCGTGCAGCGCGTGCTCGGCTGATCACGGTCTGATTGCGGCCTGGCGCAGGCCAGGATCTGGCATGCGTGGCATTCCGGAACGACGCAGCGAGTCGCGTGCACAGGTTGATCCGGCGCTGGTCAACGCGCTCAAGAATGAGCGCGACATGCGCCTGCAAACCCTGCATGGCGCGGTGCGCGCGCTCACGCAGATTCTGGCGGTGGCCGACCCCATCGATTACACCCGCGCGCGGCGCGTGCAACAGCTGGCGCTGGAACTGGCGGAGTCGCGCGCGCTGGGCAAGCCCTGGGAAATCGAGGCCGCCGCCATGCTGGCGCCGCTGGGTGGGCTGAGCCTGGGCGATGAACTGCAACGACGCGCACAGTACTTCGACGCACTGGAGCCCGACGAACAAAGTGTGTTGGCCAGCCTGCCGCACCTGACCGATCGTCTGCTCGCGCCCATCCCCGGTTTGGAAGCGGTGCGGGCGCTGATCCTGTTGTGCCACCGTCAACCCCTGCCCGAAGGCTGGAGCGAAACCTTCGGCACCGCGCGTCTGGCCGAGCTGCGTCTGTACGCCGCAGTGCTGCGCATGGCCGATGAATTCGATGCCCTGATTTCACGCGGCATGAGTCAGGCCGAGGCGCTGGGCTGGCTGCGCAACGAATCGATTCCCGGTGAGAATGATCTGGTCAAATGTCTCACCCGCTTGCACGCCGAGCGCGAACCACGCGTGGAAGTGCGCAGCCTGCCGCTAACGCGTCTGCGCGTGGGCATGGTGATTGCCGAAGCGGTTTACACCCACTCCGGCCAGTTGCTGGTCAACCGCGGCTACGAGATCACCGAACGCTTTCTGGAGCAGGCGCGCAATTTCCGCCGCGGCCATGTGCGTGAGCCCCTGCAAGTGATTCTGCCGGCGACGCCGCCGCGTGCGCAGGGCTGACGGAATTCCGGCGTCCGCTGCGCTGCACGCACGGGAACAATTCTTGTACCGGCTGAGCACCGGTGCGCCCGCCCCGGGATGCCCGCATGGGGTTGCGCATGAGCCTGGACCTGGCCCGCTTTCACAAGACCTTCTTCGAAGAAAGTTTCGAAAATCTCGAAACCATGGAGCAGGCGCTGCTGCGTCTGGACGTGGCGGCATTTGACGCAGAAGTCATCAACACCATCTTCCGCGCCGCGCATTCCATCAAGGGTGGCGCCGCCACTTTTGGTTTTGCCGCGGTGGCGGGATTCACTCATCACGCCGAAACCCTGCTCGACCAGATGCGCTCGGGCAGCCGGCCGCTGGCGCAGCCGGATATCGATCTGCTGCTGCGTGCCGGCGATGTCATGCGCAATCTGCTGACCGCCGCACGCGACGGCGGCGACGCCGACGTGCGTCTGGTAGCCGAAGTGCAGAACGAGCTGGAAACAGCACTCACCACCAAGACGCCGGCCGCGGCTGTGGTCGCTGTCGCGGCCACGCCAACGGCGGTGCTGGGCTGGCGCGTGGTGTTTGCGCCCAAGCCGGATCTGTTTCGCAGCGGTAACGATCCGCTGCGCATCATTCGCGCGGTCGCCGTGCTCGGCGAGCTGCAGGCCGAGGCCCTGTTGCCGTCGACGCCGAAGTTGCGCGAGGCCGATCCTGAAACCTGCTACCTGTCGTGGACGCTCAAGCTACAAGGCGAGGTGCAACGCGACACCGTGCTCGACTGCTTCTCTTGGGTCGAGGATGAATGCGATCTGCTGCTGGATCCCGTTGTCGCCGCAGCACCGCCCGCGCCAGTGGTGGCGCAGGACGCCACCGTTATCAGCAACAAGCAGGCTGAGGTGCCGGTCGCCGCACGCGGCGCCAAGCCGGCCAACGACGGCGCTTCGATCCGCGTCGGCACCGAGAAGATCGACGCGCTGATCAATCTGGTCGGCGAGCTGGTGATCACCCAGGCCATGCTGACGCAGCAGGCCGCGCACCTGGACCCGGTGCAGAACGAAAAACTCCTGAGCGGCCTGGGACAGCTTGATCGCAACACGCGCATGCTGCAGGAGGCCGTCATGGCCACGCGCATGCTACCGATGGAAGCGGTATTCAGCCGCTTCCCGCGCTTGGTGCGTGATCTTGCGGCCAAGCTCGGCAAGCAGGTGCGTCTGGTCACCGTGGGCGAACAGACCGAACTCGACAAGAGCGTGATCGAAAAAATCACCGACCCGCTCAACCACCTGGTGCGCAACAGCCTGGACCACGGTCTTGAAACCACCGAGGACCGTGTCAAGTCTGGCAAGGACGCCACTGGCACCATTCTGCTCAAGGCCTCGCACCAGGGCGGTCACATCGTCATTGAAGTCTGCGACGACGGTCGCGGTCTGAACCGCGCCAAGATTCTTTCCAAGGCGATGGAAAAGGGCGTGCCCTGTTCCGAAACCATGACCGACGGCGAGGTCTATCAGCTGATCTTTGCGCCTGGATTTTCCACCGCCGAACAGGTCACCGATGTGTCCGGCCGCGGGGTGGGCATGGATGTGGTGAAAAAGAATATCCAGGCATTGGGCGGCACGGTGGAGCTGTCATCCACGCCGGGCAGAGGCGCCAATGTGCTGATCCGCTTGCCGCTGACTCTGGCGATTCTCGACGGCATGTCGGTGGGCGTGGAGAACGAGATTTTCATCCTGCCTTTGTCCTCGGTGGTGGAGTCGCTGCAGCCGCGGCCCGATCAGATCAAGCGCGTGGCGGACGCCGGCACCGTCGTCCGTGTACGCAATGAATATCTGCCGCTGGTCGACCTGCGTGATTGGTTCGGCCTGCCCGGCGCGCGCCGTCCACCGCAGGAAGCCCTTGCCGTCATCGTCGAATCCGAGGGCCGCAAGGTGGCGGTGCAGATCGATGAACTGGTCGGCCAGCAACAGGTGGTGATCAAGAGCCTGGAAGCCAATTACCGCCGTGTCCGTGGCGTCTCGGGCGCCACCATCCTCGGTGATGGACGCGTCTCGCTGATTCTCGATGTGGCGGCGGTGGTGCGCCTGTTCTCGCTAGGTGCTGCCGCTGCGGCGCAGGCCGCGCTCGCCGCCTGAAGTGCTGGGGAACAGTTCTTGAAAGACACGTCATCAGAGCACTCACGCCGCGCCGCGCGGGGTCGGAAATCTGACACCGCGCCACGCTGCCACAGCCCTCAACCCTAGTTTCTCAACGATCCATCACGAGTCGAGTCCATGAGTATTCCCGCACACGACGGCCAGCCGCCGAATCAGCAACTGAACGCGCAGATCGCGGCCGGCATGCCCAATGAGTTCCTCACCTTCACCCTCGGCGACGAGGAGTACGGCGTGGACATTCTCAAGGTCCAGGAGATTCGCGGTTACGACACCGTGACCAAGATTCCCGACGCGCCCGACTTCATCAAGGGCGTGATCAATCTGCGCGGCACCATCGTGCCGGTGGTGGACATGCGCCTGAAGTTCAAGCTCGGCAAGGTCGAGTACAACGAATTCACGGTGATGATCATCCTCAACATCGCGCGTCGCGTGGTGGGCATGGTGGTCGACGGCGTCTCCGACGTCATGCAGCTCACCGCCGAACAGATTCGTCCTGCGCCGGAATTCGGCGGCGCCGTCAACACCAAGTTCATTACCGGTCTCGGCGCGCTCGACCAGCGAATGCTGATTCTGGTCGACATCGAAAAGCTCATGTCCGGTGCGGATATGGCGCTGATGGATGCCGCCTCCCAATCCCTGCAGTAAGCCTCGCAACCGGAGCTACACCATGAAACTCGACACGCTTTCCAATGAAACACCGTCGGTGGAGTCGCGGCTGCGCAAGGCCGCTGCGCTGCTGATGAGCCTGCCCGCCACCGTTGCCGCCGCCTGCTTCGCGCACGGCCATGGCGCGGTCGGCTCGCTGGCGCTGCTCGCCGTGCTGGCCGCGGCCATCGCCGCCGGCGGCTACGGCGCCTACCTGCTGCTGAGCTTGGTTCGCAAATCCAAGCCCCACTCCCACACCAACTCCAACACCAACTCCAATCCGGCGCTGAGTGCCGCGCCCTCCACCACGATCTAACCGACAGACCCGCCATGAAATCCAAGCCCGCCGCCAAGTCGGCCAAGAAAGTGAAGACACCCGTCCGCAAGCCGGCGCGCAAACCTGCTGCGCTGGTCAATCGCGGCAAGATTCCTACCGCCCTGGGCAGCAAGTCCGAGACAGCGGCGCTGGAGCGCGCCAACCTCGAAGGACAGATCGCAGCAATCAACCGCTCGCAGGCGGTGATCGAATTCACGCTCGACGGTCGCATCCTGCACGCCAACGACAACTTCCTGAACACGCTCGGCTACGCGCTGGACGAGGTCAAAGGGCAGCACCACTCCATGTTCGTCGACGCCGTGACGCGTTCGAGCATCGAGTACCGCATGTTCTGGGACAAGCTGGCGCGCGGCGAGTACGACGCCGGCCAGTACAAGCGCATCGCCAAGAACGGCAAGGAGATCTGGATTCAGGCCACCTACAACCCGGTCAACGACGCCCAGGGCAAGCCGTGCAAGGTGATCAAGTTCGCCACCGACATCACCGCGCAGAAACTGCAGGCGGCGG
>JBQTJH010000189.1:0-6842 GCA_052387335.1 Panacagrimonas sp.
GGCAGGTCCAAATAGCTGGTGCCGTGCATCGCCGCTGTTTGCTGATCCCAGTTCTTGTCGCAACTGGCGTAAGAGTGCTCAAAGTTATGCTGCACCGTGAACAGCACGATGCCGCCGGCGCCCGCCAGCGAAGTGCTGATCAGGTACACGGAAAAAAACAGCAGCGGCCCGATCAGCCAGCACATCAAGGCCCACAGACTCAGCAGCACCAGATTGTTGAGCGTCATGTGCCAGTACTCGGCTCGTGAGGCCCAGTACCGTGTGCGGAACGCGGCGGCGTGGTCGCGCACCGACACGCCCGGCTGCGCCCACTTGCCGCGCAGCAGATGCAGCATCAATGCAGCGCTGCCACGCATCCAGGTCAGACGCGGGTTGAGAATCAGGTAGACGAAGCCTGCGATCGGCGCCATTACCAGTCGCCGCGCGCGCACATAGGCGCGCTGACCCTTGGGACATAGCGCGGCAAATTCCTGCACGCTGAGAATGGCTAGCGGGCCGCGGTATCGAGCCCAGTTGCCGTTGGTGGCGTGGTGATAATTGTGGTGACGCGCCCACACGTACTGAGGCATGCCGGCCAGCACGCCCAGCAGGAAGCCAAAGCCGCGATTCAGTGACGGCGTGCGGAACAGGCTGCCATGTCCGCATTCGTGCATCAGCACAAACGCGCGCAGCAGAAACAGACAGAGGCCCAAGCTGGCGAGCGCGCTAAGCAGATAGGAGGTCGTCGGTCCCAGACTGGCCAGCACCCACAGCGCGGCAAATGGCAGCACCGTTGTACACACCTGGAGCAGGCCTTTGAGATCGTCTGCCTGGGTGTAGGCGTCGATATCCAATTGCACAGACGCAGCGGCTGACGTCACGCCAGTAGGCACAGAGAACTCCGAAGGGAAGCGCGAATGGTAAACGCTGGGCCGAATACGCGTTGACGTCTGGCGTCGCGCCACTGCAATTTCTGGCAAAGGGCGTGCCGTCATACGGCTGTCGCAGGTTTGTGCGGCGGAAGCGCGCCCTCAGCGCAGCCTTGCAACGTTGGCGGCCAGCGCCTGCTTGGCGCCGCCCATCTTGGGCGTGCCGTGCCCGCCGATCAGATGATCAAAGTCCAGTGCCAGCACACGCTCAAAGTCTGCACGCAGGCTGCCGCCGGGCGGCGTCACCTGCTTGAGCCAGATCGGCCCGATCACGCAGGGCGTGAAAAAAGCCCATGGGAACCATCACCAGCTTGCCCAGTGTGGACAGCAGCGGGTCGCGCTCGTAGTGCTTCACGCTGTCACAGGTCACCAGCAGACGGCGCTGCGGCAGAAACACCGCGCACTCCGCGCGGGTGGCCTGCTTGAACACCACGACCTTGGCGTCGGCAATGGGGAACGCGCCGTCTTCGCTGATCGCGTGGGTGAATGCCGGTTCCGGATAGGCCTGCACGCCCGGCACGCTCCAGAACGCCACACCATGGCGATCCACGTAGTAGCCGTCATCACAGCCGTGAAACGTGCCCAAGCGCACCGCGTGTCTGAACGGCCCGAGCGCCAACAGCTGCGCTTCGGCCTCCGCACTCACGCGCACCGGATTGAGCAGCACCCAACCCTCAGGCCCGAGCACGGCGAGCATGTTGCGGCCGAAACGAATCTTGAGATTCAGCGGAATGCGCATGGAGATTTCGCTGCACGCCAGCCACACACCGGGAAAACATTCCCGTAAGGGCAGGTGATACGCGGCCTCCGGATGATGCGCCGTCATGCTCGGCCTCAGCCCTTGCGCGCCTGCAACTTCACCGCCTTGAGCGTGTACCAGTACGTGATCGACACCCAGACGAAGAACACCGCCGCCACCATCCAGAAACCGAACAGACCGTTGTAGGCAAACGGTCCGGACTTCACGAAGGGAATCACCTGGCCAGACACCGCGCCAAACGCCAGCCAGAAATTGAGATACGCAAACCAGCGTGGATAAATCGGTTCTGCAGATGTATCGCCAATCACCGCCAGGCCAATGCACAGCCACTGCAGGATGGTACGCGCGGCGCCGGCCAGAAACATGAACCAAGCCAGATCATTGAGCACCGTGATC
The DNA here is from genome assembly GCA_052387335.1 of Panacagrimonas sp. GTDB lineage: Bacteria > Pseudomonadota > Gammaproteobacteria > Nevskiales > Nevskiaceae > Panacagrimonas. The sequence continues at coordinate 2,065 of JBQTJH010000189.1, forward strand.
AGCTCCGGGCTGGTGCCCTCGCGGTAGGAAATAGCCAGCCAGATGAAACCCGGCACCAGCAACAGACACAGCCCCGACGCCGCCGACACGTACTACAGATTGGCCATCACATGATGCGGCCCTTCAATGCGCTTGAGCTGGGTTGCGATCACCGCCGCAAAGCCCACCACCAGCGGCGACACCAGGCACATCAGCAACACGCCGATCCGCATCGGGTAATTGCTGGGCGTGAACATGGCCGACAGCTCGGCCGGTGTCAGATCGGGAGAAGGCGGTGGCAACCAGCCGGTCAGGACAAAGCCGCCCACGAAAACCACGATCGCCATGACGATGGCGCCGTGGGTCAGGATCAACTGGTTTCTGGTGTTCATGGTCCCCCGCCGGTTGGAAGTCTTGAGGCGAAGAGCCCGGCTGCAAACCCGTGGGCAACCTCCGCCTTGGTTTCGACTGCAATTCGGTGCGGATCATAGACGGGGTTATAACGGCCGTTATCGTGACAGCCGGCTGTGGCGGCCAGGGGCCCTGCAGGTGCATCCGCCCCCCTGCGGCCCCAAAAACTCAGGTCAACAGGCCCACCGCAAGTTCTGCACAGATAACGGCGATCACGATCAAGATCAGGGGATTGCAATCCCGTGGGAGTCTTAACTCCATCGATTTCTCAGGAGCGGTCTTTTGCTTTCACTTAGTAAATGTGAGGTTAGGTCGACTGCTAAGGCGGACGTGAGTTGCTTCATGGTTTTGGCTCTGATGCTCGCCCCGCTGCCGGCGCTGGCTGATTGGAAGGAGCTCAATGCTCTAGAAAAACAAGGCGCCCGCGTCAGCGCTTTGGTCACCGACCTCGGCGATGGCGACACGCTCCAGAAGCTACACCCAGACACGCGCCTGAGCCCTGCCTCAATCACCAAGCTGGTTGTGTCTGCGGCGGCGCTGGACGTGTGGCCTGCGGATAAGACCTTCGAGACTCGGGTCCAGGCAGTGGGTACGATCACTGACGGTCGGCTCTCGGGTGATCTGCTGATGACCGGAGAGGGGGATGCCACGCTTGATCATCGCGACCTGTGGCAGATCGCAGGTCAGGTGCGAGCGTCCGGACTGCGTTCGGTGAGCGGCCAATTGGTGGTGCGGCCGCCCTATGGTCCCCTGGGTTGCGATAACGCGGACCGCTGCGAGGCGCTCGAGCGTAGCGACACCTCCTACAACGTGCCCATGGCCAGCCTGGGCGTGGACTACGGCAACTGGTGTGTGGAAGTGCGCCCTTCGGCCCTGATCGGCAAGCCGGCCGAGCTGCGGGCCTGCGGGGGCGTTTCACTGCCGATTGCGGTGGAGGGCGGAATTACTACGCTCAAGGCGCAGGCCAAGGAGAATTTCTGGATCGAGCGGCGTACCACCAATGGACTGGATTTTCTGCAGGTCGGTGGTGCGATGGCCCAGGGCGAGTCCGAAGAAGTATTCCGCGCCATGTCCGATCCCGCTCGCGGGGCCGGCATGCTGCTGCGTCAGATGCTGCTGGAGTTAGACGTAAAGGTCGAGGGTCCGGTTCGGGTCAGCTACGAGCCGATGGCCGATGCCGGACAGACCCTCGCGAGCCAGCACGGCTTGGCCTTGCGCGAACAGCTCGGTCGCATGCTGCGCTTTTCCAACAACTACGTGGCGGACCTGCTGACCCTTGGAATCGCGGCGGCGGGCGGGGCCACCCCGACGACGCAGTTGGCGGAGTCGTCTGCCGGCCTGGCCCGATTCATGGCACGCGGCGATCCCAAGCAGAAGAATGCTCCGCTAATTTTCAGCGGCAGCGGGCTGACGCCTGAGAATCTGATCTCGGCCAACGACATGGTGCGGATGTTGAAGAGCCAGTACGAGGATGCGCGCACCTTCCCGGCGTTCTACGGTGGGCTCGTGGTGCCACGCCAAGCGCCCTATGCCTTCCTGCGCGGTGGCAGCAGCGCCTGGCTGGACCGGGTGGCGCTCAAGACCGGCACGATGAACGACCCGCGCTCAGTGTGCGCGGTCGCCGGGTACCTGCGGCGCAAGAATGGTGGGTGGATGGCGTTTGCCATCCTGGTGAACGGCGGAGACAAGCTGCGTCGCGTGCCACTGCACAAGGCCATGGACGCCATCAAGTCGGATATCGAGGATTTGCTCCGGCGCTACTAGCGCCCCGGTGCCGCGCGTGATTGTCACGCTGCACGTCCGGCAGTATGGTTCGGGCACTAGAACTGCGGTCGGGAGATGCGGCATGTCCAAGCTGGATGCGGTGAGCGTTCGCGATTACATGGTCGCGGCCGACAAGCTCGTGAAACTGAGTCCGCACACCGAAGTGATGGCGGCCATCAATCAGCTGGTGAAACACCATATTTCAGGTGCGCCTGTGGTGGAAGCGGACGGTGTGGTGGTGGGCATGCTGTCGGAGATGGATTGCATGCAGGTGGGTCTGATTGCGGCGGAAGACACCTGCGTCGCCGGCCCGGTCAGTCAGTTCATGAAAACCAACGTGGTGTCGGTGTCGCCGGACGACAGCCTGACCCAGCTCGCGCAGCTGTTCTTGAGTAAGCCCTACCGACGCTATCCGGTGATGGAGAACGGTCGGTTGGTGGGCCAGATTTCACGCTCGGACGTGCTCAAGGCCATCAGCGCCATGTGCTGAGCGTTGCGCGCTTGAGCGAGGACCAGGATGATCGAGACGATCAAGACGACGAGGACGATCGCGGTCCCGTCCGTCTCGACAAGTGGCTGTGGGCGGCGCGCTTCTACCGCACGCGCAGCATCGCCAAGCAGGCGATTGAATCCGGCCATGTGCGCTACGAGGGCGATCGGGCCAAGGTGGGCCGTGCGGTGCGCGTCGGCGCCGTCCTGGTGGTACGCCAGGGTTGGGACGAGCGCGAGGTCATCGTGCGGGGGCTCAGCGCCCAGCGCGGCGGCGCCCCTCAAGCCCAGCAACTCTATGAAGAAACCGCTGACAGCCTGCGTCGACGCGAAGAAGCGCGTTTGATCCGCAAGAGTGGGCCGAGTTTTGATCCAGTGCGGCCCGACAAGAAGCAGCGCCGTGAGGGCTCGCGGTTCAAGCGGGGTGGTGAATGAGCGCCGCAGCCCGTTTGATTGAAAGCCACGAGGACATCTGCAGGCTGTTATCCACTGTGCGCCGCGTGGCGGTGCTCGGCATCAAGACCGAGGCGAAGGCGCAGCAGCCGGCGTTCTATGTGCCGGCCTATCTGGTGCAGGCGGGCCTCACGGTGGTGCCGGTACCGGTCTACTACCCGGACGTGACCCGCATCCTGGGGCAGCCGGTATATCGCCGACTTGCGGATATCCCGGGCGAGCTGGATCTGGTGGATATTTTTCGCCGCCCGCAGGATCTGCCGGCGCATCTGGATGATCTGCTGGCCAAGCGCCCGCGTGCGGTATGGCTGCAGCAGGGCATCCGCCATGAAGAGTTTGCGCGCAAGCTGATCGACGCCGGCATCAGCGTGGTGCAGGACCTTTGCCTGATGGTGGAGCATCGGCGCTGCGCGGAAAACTCGGGTTCATACAGTCGCGGATAAACTGCGCAGACGCCGAGCCGCTTGGGGCTTGGCCCCGTTCCTCAAACCCAGATCAAGCATGAAACGACGAGACGTTCTGCGCGCAGGCGCGTCCCTGATGGCCGCCGGCCTGCCGCTGCCCCTGGCCTTGTTCGCCACGTCAGCGGGCGCCGCGCCGCTGCGCTACGTCGGCAAGCGCGAGGCCTTTGATTACGCGGTGCTCAAGGGACGAGCCCAGGCCCTGGCCGGAAAGCCTTACGTGTCGCGCAAGATCACGCTGCCGGCGGATGTGGCGAAGATGGACTGGGACGCCTACCAGTCGCTGCGCTATCGCGACGATCACCGTCTGTGGCGGGACGACGACCTACGCTTCGAAGCTTCGTTCTTCCACCTGGGCCTGTTCTTCAAGTCACCCGTGCACATGTACGAGGTGGTGGACGGACAGGCCCAGGAGATTGCCTACGACCCGGAGATGTTCGATTACGGCAAGAGCGGGGTCTCGGGCCGCAAGCTGCCCAAGGATCTGGGCTTTGCCGGTTTTCGGCTGAATTTCCACACGGACCCGGTGCGCGACATCGCTGCATTTCTGGGTGCCAGCTACTTCCGCGCGGTGGGTGCGGATTGGCAGTACGGCTTGTCCGCGCGCGGCCTTGCGGTCGATTGCGGCATGGACCGTCCGGAAGAGTTTCCGGATTTCGTGTCGTATTGGCTGGAGAAACCAGCGCCGAATTCAAGCGAGCTGACGATTTATGGACTGCTCGACTCCCCGAGTGTTGCCGGCGCCTACCGATTCATCGTCACGCCCGGCAGCAATCTGACTATGGACATCGACGCGGCGATCTATCCGCGTATGCCCATCGAGCGCCTGGGTATCGCGCCGCTGACCAGCATGTACCAGACCGGAGAGAACGACCGTCGCAAGGCCAACGATTGGCGGCCGGAGATTCATGATTCCGATGGCCTGTGCATGTGGCGCGGCAACGGCGAGTGGGTGTGGCGGCCGCTGAGCAATCCACGCAACCTACGTTTCAATGTGTACCTGGACGAGAACCCCAAAGGCTTCGGCCTGATGCAGCGTGATCGCAACTTCGATCACTACCAGGACGACGGCGTGTTCTACGAGCGCCGACCGAATCTGTGGATCGAGCCCAAGACGGGCTGGGGCAAGGGCGCCATCCAGTTGCTGGAGCTGCCCACACACGACGAAACCTTCGACAACATCGTCGCGTTCTGGAACCCGGAAACGCCGCCGCAGGCCGG
>JBQTJH010000190.1:0-2999 GCA_052387335.1 Panacagrimonas sp.
AGCGGCGCGGTGCCGCTCGCGACCCGGGACCGGGACTCAGAAGCGGAACAGCAGATTGGCCGACGCCATATCGATATCCGTGTCATTGAGTTCGAAGCGCTCGTACTCCAGTCGTAGCTCCAGATTCTGACTCAGCGCGAAGCCCGCGCCGACACCGTAGAACGGATCGGTGCCGTCATCGTCGGCGCTGACGTTGGCGAAGCGACCTTCGGCGTCCCAGAACAAGGCACCGCCCTTGCCGTAGATCGAAAAATTCTGCGTCAGCGGCAGTTCCAACACAGCGCCTGCAGTCCAGCCGTCGGCGTCAACGCGATTATCGCCATCTTCCGCGGTTCCAAAGTTCAGGTACTGAGCTTCAAGCGAGAAATTCGAGCCCAGCTTCAAACCTGCGATGCCCTTGTAGCTGACCCGATCATCTTTGAATTCATCGCCGTCGCCGGTGAAATCCTCGCCTTCAATACGGTTGTAGCCAGCGCCGCCGCCCAGATACAGACCGGGTCCAGCGGATTGCGCGGCGGCGAGTTGAGGGAGCAGTGCGCCGCTTGCCACCACGGCAGCGAGTACAGCAGCTTTGGAACGATTCATGAAGTTTCTCCTGTGAGCGGTTGCGACCCCGGAGGCTTGGATCAAGCCGCAGGTGTCGGGCACTACCCTGCATCGCAGGACTGAATTCGTTCTTAACCGACGCGGTGACTCCCTTCAGCTGCTGAATGAACCGGCGCTGAGTCTGCTCAGACTGGACGCGCGCGCTTCGCCGCCGGCGACGCATTGAGGTAGGCGAGCGCTTCTTCGGTCGATCCCTCGTTCACCGGGTTGTACCAGGGGCTGAAGAACGGCAGCTCTTCCTTCAGCAGCTGGAACAGTGAAGGCAGCTGGCGGGTCTTGGATTGACGCTGCCATTCGAGCCAGATCCAGGGCCGGAACACGCTGGGCTTCTTGTCCGAGAAGCGCGGGTCCTGCTTCATAAGATGCGCCGCGCCGTGGGCCCACAGGCCGAAGATCGCCGGCATCGCAATGGTGGCGAGGTAGTAGCGCGAGGGATAGCCGCCGCCCAGATGCTTGTAGACGTCGAACGCGACGCAGCGGTGCTCGACTTCTTCCGCGCCGTGCCAGCGCAGCAGGTCGAGCAGCACCGGGTCGGCGTCCTTCCACTGGTCCTGGCGCAGCACGTAGTTGCCCAGCACGCAGGTCATGTGTTCGATGGCGGCCACGATGCCGAGGCGGAATACCAGCCAGCGCTTCTCCATGAACTTCGGCAGCTTCATGCCGAAGGGCTCGTCGGCGAGGATCACCTCGAACAGCTTGTCCTCCTGCGCGGTATTGCTCGCGGTCTCGATGCCGTGCGCATGCAGGTATTCGACGATGGCCGCGCCATGCGCGCGGGCGTGCATCGCCTCCTGGCGGATGAACATCTGCACGTCGTCGCGCAGCTTCGGGTCGGTGATGTAGGGCAGGGCCTTGTTGTACAGCTTGCAGAACCAGAACTCGCCGGCCGGCAGAAGCAGATTTATTTCGTTGATGAAGTGGCTCGCAAACGGCTGGCCGGGAATCCACTCCAGCGGCGTCTGCGACCAGTCGAACTGCACTTTTCTCGGGATGAGGGGCTGCGGAGTGCTGGACGCCCTGGAGAACTTCGGGGTCGGTGGATTCACGGGGCTGTTCATTTCAGGTCTCCGATAGCAACGTCGAAAAGCATCGGCCGCAGATTACGCGGATGAACGCAGATTGGGGCAGCACGTTCGGCGAGGGTGGCGCAGGTGTCGATCACTCCTCGCACGGCCCATATCAAGATTTGCTTTTGATCCGCGTTCATCCGCGTAATCCGTGGCCAGAAAATGTTGGTTTTAGATCATGTCCAGCCGCGCCAATCGGCGCGACAGCGCCGGCACATAGCGCGACAAAAAGCGGAAGGCGTACGCCTCCGCACCGACCAAGGCCTCGGGCTTGCGGTGTTTCACCGCGTCGAGAATCGCCTCGGCCACCGCGCTGGGCTTGAGGTTGCGGCGCGAGTACATCTGCTTGGCTTTCGCGCGCAGCTTCTCTTGCTTCTCTTCCGACACGCCGACGAAACGCGTGGACGTGGTGATGCCGGTGTTGACGATGCCCGGGCACACCGACACGACGTGGATGTTCTGGTCCGCGAGCTCCGCGCGAAGACAATCGGACAGCATGTGCACCGCGGCCTTGGTCGTCGCGTAGGCGGGCAGGGACTTCGTTGGAGAGAACGCAGCAGCAGAGGCGACGTTGACGATGTGGCCGCGCTTGCCGGCCGCAAGCATCTGCTGCGCGAACAGCTTGGAGCCGAGAATCACGCTCCACAGATTCACGCGCAGCAGCTTGTCCCAGTCGGCGTTGCTCGTATCCAGCATGCGGCCGGACAGGCCGATGCCGGCGTTGTTGACCACGATGTCCGGCGCACCGAGTTCGCTCTCCACCCACTTGGCGAGCGCTTCCATCTGCTCGGTTGAACCTACATCGACCTGGCGCTCGTAGGCGTCCACGTCGAGCAGGCGCGCGAGTTCGGCGCTGCGCTCGGCGGCTTCGAGATTGATGTCGGTGGCGACGACCGTCGCGCCCTGCTCGGCGAACGCGAGCAGGGTTTCGCGGCCGATGCCGGCGCCTGCGCCGGTCACCACCACGAGCTTGCCGGTCATGGCCTTGGCAGCGCCGTGCTGGCGTGCTCGGCGCAGCGCTGCGGTCTCCTTGCCGCTGGCGATGTAGTCGATGAACTCGCTTGCCATCGCGGCGATCTGTTCGGGATGGCTGATCTGCACCCAGTGGCCAGCATCGATCTCGCGCCGCCACAGGTTGGGAACCCATTGCGGCAGGTCGTCCCATATCTCCTGCACCATGAAGCGGTCGCGCGTCGGCACGATCAACTGCACCGGCGTATCGGTGCGGCGTTCCTGCGGCTTGATCAGGCGCTGCACGAAATTCGCGCGATACATATTGATGCCGTTCGCGCCGTCCTTGGTCTGCGTATCGGTGCCTTCGGCGTC
>JBQTJH010000191.1:0-3525 GCA_052387335.1 Panacagrimonas sp.
CGAGTACCTCGCGTGCCGGTACCGGCTTGCGACCAGGCCGGTCATCGGGATACTGCTCCTCGGGAAAATGATCCCGAATCCGATCCCAATGCGCATCGCTCAATCGCTGCATGAACCCAGTTTATGAGCATCACCCCAGCGCGAATAGGGTTTTGAGATAGGTTCTAGTCAAACGCGGAGAATTGCATGAAATTTTGTGACTGCACCATGGCTCCCAGTCCTCGCCGCGTGCGTATCTTCCTTGCGGAGAAGGGCGTGACGCTCGAGACCGTGCAGGTCGATTTGATGAACGGCGAGAATCTCAAGCCCGATTTTCTCAGGATCAGCCCGCGCGGCACGGTGCCCGTTCTGCTACTTGACGACGGTACCTGCATCGACGAGACCGTGCCAATCTGCCGTTATATTGAAGAACTGTATCCGGATCCTCCGTTGATGGGGACAGACGCCAGGAGCCGTGCACTGATCGCGACGCGCGTGCGTCACATCGAGTGGGACGGATTTCTGCCCGGCGCGGAGGCGTTTCGCAATGCCTCGCCAGCGTTCGCAGATCGCGGAATTCCAGGCGTGACCGGCGTGCCGGCAATTCCGGAATTGGCCAAGCGCGGCCGGGCCGGACTGAGCCGTTTCTTTGGTCGGCTCGAGGCGATGCTTACGGATAGTGATTTCATCGCCGGTGATCAATTCAGCATCGCCGACATCACCGGTCTGTGCGTGGTCGACTTCGCGCGCTGGGTCAAGCTCGGCGTGCCGGAGTCACACACGCATACACGGCGCTGGTACGAGCAGGTCTCAAGCCGACCGAGCGCCAAGGCCTGAATCGATCAGGCCGCTTTTTTCGTGGCGGCGCGGCGCAGCGGCGTAACCTTGGGGGAGTCGTGCAGGCGTTCCATGTCCACCCAGCGCAAGATCTGGATGCGACCATTGAAGTCTTCGGCCAGGGCGGTGCAGCTCTCCACCCAATCGCCACTGTTCAGATACTGCACACCGTCGATGTCGCGAATCTCGGCGTGGTGAATGTGTCCACAAACCACGCCGTCCAGGCCGCGACGTTTGCACTCACGGGCAACGCTGGTCTCGAACTCGGACACGATGTTCACCGCATTCTTCACGCTCTTCTTGGCGAAGGCGGACAGCGACCAGTAACGCATGCCCAGCAGGCGCCGCGCCTGGTTGAACCAGTGATTGGCCTGCATGGTGGCTTCGTACGCGGTGTCGCCGATCAGGGCGATCCAGCGGTGATAGCGCGTGATGACGTCGAAGGCGTCGCCGTGCGTAACCAGGAGTTTGCGGCCGTCGGCGGTGGTGTGGACGTGCTCGTTGACGATCCGGATATTGCCGATGGCTAGACCGAAGCCGACGAATTTGCGCAGAAACTCGTCGTGGTTGCCGGTGACATAGGTCACCTTGGTGCCGCGCTTGGCCTTGGTCAGCACTTTGCGTACGACATTGGTGTGCTCCTGCGGCCAGAACCAGCCACCCTGCAGCTTCCAGCCGTCAATGATGTCGCCGACCAGAAACAGGTTGTCGCACTCGGTGTACTTGAGAAAATCCACCAGGTGCTCGGCTTTGCAACCCGGCGTGCCGAGATGCACGTCGGAGATCCAGATGCTTCGATATTTCTTGAACTTCGCTTCGTTCTTTCGGGCCATGGTCTAGGCCTCCTCTTATGTCCCTTGTTTACGACTGCAGTATCGGCTTGCGGCTTGAAGCCGACATGACGTTCTGGTTGCGAATTTGTGACGATGGTCCTGGGCGTTCATCGTGAGTTCGCCCTTTCCCCACGTATGCTCGACGGATGACTACAGGACACGAGGGGCCGGGCGGCAGGCTATTTGTCGTCATCAACGCCGGCTCCGGCCATAAGGACACCGAGCAGGCGCGCGCGCTGATCGCAGCCATTTTCACGGAAGCTCGCCGGCCGCACGAGTTCCTGCTGGTCGAAGACGCGGCGCAACTTCAGGCCACTGCGGGGGAGGCGGTGCGCAGAGCGCAGGAGCAGGGCGGGGCGGTCGTGGCCGCGGGTGGCGACGGCACCATCAATGGCGTTGCGCAGGCAGTGCTGGGTAGCGGTGTCGCCTTTGGTGTGCTTCCCATGGGGACCTTTAATTATTTTGGTCGCGCCCATGGCATTCCCCAAGACACCGAGGCCGCCGCACGTGCGCTGTTACGCGCCGAAGTCCAGGCGATTCAGGTCGGCATGGTCAACGACCAGATCTTTCTGGTGAATGCCAGTCTGGGCTTGTATCCAAAGCTGCTGGAAGATCGTGAACTGTTCAAACAACAGTTCGGTCGCAGTCGGCTAGTTGCCATGGTCTCAGGAATTCGCAGCCTGCTGCGTGAGCGAAGACAGCTGAACCTGAGTATCGAATTCGAAGGGCGGACCGGTGCGCTGCGTACGCCGACCCTATTCATTGGCAACAACGCGCTGCAATTGCAGCGACTCGGGTTTGATGAAGCGGATCGGGTGGAGCAGGGGCGGCTGGTGGGTGTGGCAGTGCGTCCGATCAGCAACCTGCAAATGCTGGGTCTTATTTTGCGCGGTGCCTTGGGTCGTCTGGGCGAAGCCGAGCATGTGACCAGTCTCGCCTTCCGCAAGCTCACGGTACATGCGCAGAGTCAGCGCTTGATCAAGGTCGGAGCCGATGGCGAGATTCGTCGTTTGCACTCGCCGCTGGTATTCAGCGTTGCACCGCAGTCGCTCGCACTCCTGGTGCCCAGAGCCGAAGACCGGGTGACGCGCGAATGAGCACCGTACTGCAAGTGTCCGATCTGCACTTTGGCACCGAAGTCCCATCGGTGGTCGAAGCCCTAGTGCGCTGGACGCATGAACAAAGCCCGGACGTGCTGGTGCTGTCTGGTGATATCTCCCAGCGCGCACGCCGCTCGCAGTTTGAAGCGGCACGTCGCTTCGTTGATCGCCTGGCCGTGCCACGCACCTTGATCTTGCCCGGCAATCACGATGTGCCCCTGTTCGATTTGTTCTCACGCACATTTCGACCCTATGCCAATTACCGCGCCAGCTTTGGCGCGAACCAGGAGCCGGAACTGGACCTGCCCGATCTGCTGGTGATCGGAGTCGATGCGACCCGCGCGTGGAGGCACTCGGACGGCGAACTTGCTCCTGCGCAGATCGAACGGGTGGCCGCGCGTCTGCAGCGCGCCACGCCGCAGCAACTCAGGTTGGTGGTGACGCATCAGCCCTTGCATGTGATCCGCCAACGCGATGCGCACAACCTCACGCACGGGCACGCCGCAGCGGTGAACGCCTGGTCGGCTGCGGGAGCAGACATCGTGATGGGAGGACATATCCATCTGCCCTATGTGAGCGCCGTGCACGAACAGCTGGCGCATCTGCCGCGCCCGCTCTGGTGCGTGCAAGCGGGCACGGCGGTGTCGTCACGGATACGGCCCGGTGTGCCGAACTCGGTGAACCTATTGTGCTGGAATGCACTATTGCCGGACGTGTCGTGCACGGTCGGGCGCTGGGACTACTGCTTCGAAACACAGAGCTTCAAGTTGGTCGAG
>JBQTJH010000192.1:0-3542 GCA_052387335.1 Panacagrimonas sp.
TCACCACCATCGCATCCTTCATCGCCAAGATGCCGGTCGAGATCACCTCGGTGTTCCGGGATGTGCTGTTGGTGTGCGATGAGCAGGGACTGATCGGCAAGGAGCTGTTTGCGGTGGACGGCTGCAACCAGCGCATCGATGAAAACTGTTCGCCAACCTCACCAATCCCGCCGGCATGGCCGCGCAGTTTGATCAGGCCATGGCCTGAATCGAACAAGGCCGGGTGCGGAAGGCGCAGCTGTGCAATGTGCAGTACGCGGACTATGTGGCCGACCCGATCCGTACGGTGGAGCGCATGTACCAGCACTTCGGTATCGAGCTGAGCACGGACGCGCGCCGCGCCATGCAGGCGCATCGGGATCAGCATCGGCGCGAGGATCGGTCGGCGCATCGCTATGACACCGGGGATGAGCGCCTGCGTGAGGAAGAACGCGCGCTGTTCGCGCGCTACCAGGCCTATTTCGCCGTAAGCAGCGAATTCTGAGTCCGCGCGACCGGGGTTTGCGCATGGACCGGTCGAGAGCCTGCGCTTTGACGCCAGGAATCTGACGCGCACGCCCCTGGAACAGGAGTTGCTCCAGGGCGGGGGAACCGACATCGGCCCCCGTGCATGTCCACCATCGACGTCTCCAATGTGCTGTCGCAGATCCGCGCCTTGCAGGCGCAGACCACGGCGCCCGCGCGCCAGGCCACCAGCATCGGACCGATGGGCGGCGCCGCACCCGGCGCTACCCAGACGCAGGGCTTCGGACAGGTCATGGCGGCGGCGCTGGATCGCGTCAGCCTGAAACAGAACACCGCGGCCGACATGCAGAACAAGTTCCAGCTCGGCGACCCCAACACCGATCTGGCGTCGGTGATGCTGGCGTCCAGTCGCGCGCAGGTTGAATTCAAGGGTCTGGTGGAAGTCCGCAACCGTATGGTTCGGGCCTACCAGGACATCATGAACATGCCGCTTTGAGGCATGACCATGCAGTCTTTTTGGCATGAGCATGCCGCTTTGATGAGCAAGGCCGCCCTCACCCCACCGTCGGCTCCGCCGCCGGTCCCCCCCTCTCCCGCTGCGCGGGCGAGGGACGCACGACTCGCTACGCGAGAGGCAAGTTAAATGGCGCAGTCCGACCTCGTGCAAAACCCCGCTGCTGGCCTGCCGCTGCATCTGCGCGGCGTCAAGGATCTGCCGATCGTGCGCCAGTTGCTGCTGCTGGCCGGCATCGCCGCCGCGGTGGCGGGCGGTATCTACGTGTTCAACTGGTCGCAGGAGCCGGGGCAGGTCGTGCTGTTTCCCGACCTGGCGGCGCAAGACGCCAGCGCCGCCGCGGAGTCGCTGCGCAGCGCCGGCATCGAATACCGGCTTGATCCGGCCAGCGGCAAGCTCACCGTGGCCGGCGAAAAATTGCATGAGGCGCGGTTGCTGCTGGCCTCGCAGGGCTTGCCCAAGGGCGGCTCCAGCGGTTTCGAGATGATGCAGAACGACCAGGGCATGGGCGTCAGCAGCTTTCTGGAAGGCGCACGCTACAACCACGCGCTGGAAACCGAGCTGTCGCGCAGCATTGCGCTGCTGGCACCGGTCAAGGCCGCGCGCGTGCATCTGGCCATTCCCAAGCCGTCGGCGTTTGCCCGCCCCGGTGACGGCGCCAGCGCCTCGGTGCTGGTGGAACTGCACGCCGGCCGCAGCATGGAGGCCAACCAAGTGCAGGCCATCGTGCACATGGTGGCGTCGAGCGTGCCGACCCTGACGCCAGCCAAGGTCACGGTGGTGGATCAGTTCGGCCGCCTGCTCAGTGGCAAGGAGAACGACGATCTGGCCGTGTCCGCCGAACAGTTCGATCACGCGCGCCGGGTCGAGGCCGATTACGTGCGTCGGGTGGAACAACTGCTCGCGCCGATCACCGGCGCCGGCAAGCTCAGCACGCAGGTTTCGGCTGAACTGGATTTTTCCGTCACCGAAGAGGCGCGCGAAAGCTATGCGCCGGACAAGTCGGTGATTCGCAGCGAACAGACCAGCGAGCAGACCACCAGCGCCGCTGCCGGCGCCGCTCAGGGTGTGCCCGGTGCGGTTTCGAATCAGCCGCCGCAGGCGCAGCCGGTGTTGCCTGTGAACCAGTTGCTCGGTCAGGCCGCACCCGGTGCCGCTGCGCCGGTCAACTCCAGCACCAGCGCCACGCGCAATTACGAAGTGGATCGCACCCTGTCGCACACGCGTCAGGCTGCAGGCCGGCTCAAGAAGCTGTCCATCGCCGTGCTGGTGGATGACCTTCCGCGTGCCGATGGTAAGGGCGGCAGCACCCTGCAAGCGCTCAGCGCCGAAGAACTCAAGAAGATCGAAAACCTGGTCAAGGACGCGGTCGGTTTTGATCAAGCGCGCGGTGATCGGGTGACGGTGCAGAACGTGAGCTTCATGCCCAGCGCACCGATTGCGGCGCTGGAAGAACAAGCGCTGTGGCAGCAGCCGCAGGTGCAGACCTGGGCGCGGCATGGCTTTGGTCTGCTCGCAGTGATCGTGCTGATCTTCGCCGTGCTGCGTCCGGCGCTGCGCGTACTGCTGTCGCCCGCACCGCCGCCGCAGGTGCTTGCTGTGCCGCAGTCGAGCGGCGTGTTGACGCACGAGGACGCGCAGGAGATTGCCGTACGCGGCGGCGGCAAGCGTCGCGCGCTGGCGGTGGAAGAAGAAGAGCCGGCGGTCGATGTGGTCGGCCCCTACGAGAAGAAATTGCAGGCCGCGCGGACGGCGGTCACGCAAGACCCCAAGCGCGTGGCCCAGGTGGTGAAGTCCTGGCTGGCCGAAGATGGAGCAGGCAATGGCTGATGGAAGCGCGGCGAGCGCAGCAGTGGCAGGTCCGGAGCGCGCAGCCATCCTGTTGATGTCGCTGGGCGAGGGCGAGGCGGCCGAAGTGCTCAAGCACATGGGCGCCAAGGACGTGCAGAAGGTGGGCCAGGCCATGGCCGCCTTGAGCAATGTGTCGCGCGACAAGGCCACGGTCGTGCTCGAAAGCTTTGTCCGCACCTTGGAGAGCCAGACTTCGCTCGGCGTCGGCGCTGACGATTACGTACGCCGCGTCATGGTCGGCGCACTCGGTGAAGACAAGGCCGCCGGCTTGATTGATCGCATTCTGCTGGGCCGCAACAGCAAGGGCCTTGAAGCGCTGAAGTGGATGGAGACGCGTGCGGTGGCCGATCTGGTACGCAACGAGCATCCGCAGATCGTGTCCATCGTGCTGGCCTATCTGGATTCCGATCAGGCCGCCGAGGTGCTGGTGCTACTGCCTGAACGCATGCGCGCCGACGTGCTGATGCGCATTGCACGCCTGGACGGCATTCAGCCGGCCGCGCTCAAGGAACTCGACGAGATCATGGAGAAGCAGTTCTCCGGCGGAAACAATCTGAAGTCGTCCAGCGTCGGCGGCGTCAAGAAGGCGGCGACTATTCTCAACCTGATGGATTCCAGCACCGAGCAGGCCATCAGCACACGCATCACCGAAGCCGACGTGGAGCTCGGCACGCGCATCCAGGAACTGATGTTCGTGTTCGATGATCTGGCT
>JBQTJH010000193.1:0-26844 GCA_052387335.1 Panacagrimonas sp.
GGCTGCGCGCGATGTGAGCGTGGCAGCGGTCAAGAGCTGGCTGCTAGCCGAAGCTCACGCTGAACGCTGGGCCGAACCGCCACCGACCTTGGCAAAATAAAAACTCAGGGCGCCTGGAAGTTCACCGACTCGAAGCGCATGGCCATGGTGAAGCCGCCGTTGATCGCGATGTCCTGCCCGGTGATGTAGGACGCATCATCGCAGGCGAAGAACAACACCAGCCGCGCCACCTCGTCGGTCCTACCGAAACGCCCGAGCGGCGCCATCTGCCGCCAGCGCTGCGCAAACTGCGGCTCGGGCTGTCCCGGCCCGCGCCAGCGCGGCGCCTCGATCAGGAAGGTGACCCACAGCGGATCGTAGATCGCGAAATCCTCGTCACGGCGATAACGCGTCAGCACCGCCATCCAGTACCAGCACTCGCCGAACCTGCGGTGGATCAGGGCGGACGTGGCCTTTTGCTCGCGGCTCAGCCAGCCGTAGAGACGGTCGCCATATTTTTCCTCAAGGTAATAGCGTGTTGACCGCGTACTCGCGCTGGAACGCATCGAAATCGAACTCACCGAAGCGGCGTTCAATCACCAGCCCGGCGTTGTGGACGATCACGTCGACCGCTCGCGCACCCAGCGCGCGAACCAGCGTCTGCACGCCAGCGTCGGTCGCGATGTCGACACCGGCCACCACCTCGATACCCGGCGCGTGCGGCGCGGTCACCATGCCGAAGCAGGCCGCGATCGAGTGATCGCCGCGCGCCGCCAGCAGCGCGCACATCGCCGCGCCGATGCCGCGATCCGCTCCCGTGACGACCCAGCACACGCCACTGCTCATGTGCGGGCTCTCCTCCGCTGCGGGTGCCGTGCGTTGCGCCGACGCTCTCGATGGCCCGAGTGTGCGCGTGCGCCTACGTGCCGCACATTAGGAGCCGCCCTTGCCGGGCAGCGCGCCCCCATCAGGCGGGCAGGTTCGTCGCGAGGAAGGCCAGCGTGCGCCCACGTGCGAGGGCGGTGGCGGTCTGGTCGTAGCTGCTGCGCGCCCAGCAGTTGAAGCCGTGATCCACGCCGCGATACAGCTCCAGCATCGCGTTGGGACGCGACGCGAACGTCTGCCGCACAGCCTCGACGCCGTCGAGCGGAATGAAACCGTCGCGCTCCGCGAAGTGGAACAGGATCGGTACGCGGATCTTCTCCGCCTGATCGAGCACGGTCGGGATGCCGCCGCCGTAGTAACAGACGGCGGCATCGACATCCGCCTCCGCCGCGAGGTGATAGGCCAGACGCCCGCCCATGCAGTACCCGAGCGCCACGACGCGGCCGGTGCATTCCGGACGCGCACGCAGCACGCGCAAGGCGACCGCCAGATCGCGTACGCATTGCGGGAACCTCGCGCGATTCGCCAGCTCGCGGCCCTTGGCGAAATCCGCGGTGTCGTAGCCGAGTTCGACCCTGGGCTGCTCGCGCCAGAACACGTCCGGTGCCAGTACCGTGTAGCCGTCCATGGCGTACTGATCGGCGACCGCGCGGATATGCGCATTGACGCCGAAGATCTCCTGGATGAGCAGGATGCCGGGACCGCGCCCGGTTGGCGGCGTCGCCAGATATGCCCCGAAGCTGCCGCCTTCCGGCGCAGCGATGTCAATCCAGCGTGTGGTCATCATCCGTGCCTCGCGTTAATCGCGCTCCGCGCGCTGTCGTAGCCGCTTGCCCACGAAGTTGAACACGCGACCGGTCAGCTCGGTCGTCGCCTTGGGCAGCATGAGCGTCACCGCGCCCCAGGCGTCGCCAAAGCGCGGGCTGGTGCGGGCACGGCGCTGCTCGATGGCGTTGACGATCCAGCGTGCGGCTTCATCCACCCTCATCTGCGGCAGGTAGTCGTAGACCTTGGTCGGCGCGGTCATCGCGGTCTTCACCAGCGGGTAGTTCACCAGCGAGACGTGCACGCCGCGACCGACCATCTCCACCGCGAGGCAGCGTGAAAACCCCTCCAGCGCAGCCTTGCTCGCGACGTAGGCCGAGAAGTAGGGATTGGCCATCTGCACCGAGAACGTCGACACGTTCACGATGTGGCCGCGCTTGCGCTCCAGCATGCCGGGCAGCAGCTTCTGCGTCAGGCGCACCGCCGCAAAGTAGTTGAGCTGCATAGTGCGCTGGTAGTCGTGCAAGCGATCCAGCGCTTCCACCACGGGACGGCGGATCGAGCGACCCGCGTTGTTGACCAGCACGTCGATCTGCGGATGCTCGGCGAGCATCGCGTCGGCAACGACTTCGACCTCTTCCAGCACGGAGAGATCCGCCGCATAGATCCAGGCCTGTCCGCCGGCTTGCGCAATCGCGTCGCGCACTCGTTCGAGTTCTTCCTGACGTCGCGCCACCAGCAGCACCTTCGCGCCAAGTGCCGCCAGTTGCATCGCCGCCGATTCGCCGATGCCGCTCGACGCCCCGGTGACGACGATAGTCCTGCCCGCGATCTTTCCGCCCATATGCTGCTCTCTGCGGGCGAAGGCCCGCGTTTCAGGCCGTTATTGTCGCCGCAACGGCGCGGTAAGCGCTGTTCTCGAAGCGCGCCATCTGAGCGCGGAATTGCGTCGCCAGGCCCGGATACATGGTCGCGTTGAAACCGTCCTCGGTCAGATACCAGCTGCTACAACCGGAATTCCAGTTGGTGCGCTTCAAACGCTGCTGAATGCCTACGTTGTACTTCGCCTGCACCTCGGGCTTGACGTCCAGCACCTTGAGGTTCTCGCCGAGCAGCTTGGCGACACCCTGCACGATGTAGTCGATCTGCGCTTCCATGTAGACCAGGGCGGAGTTGTGACCGGGGCCGGAGTTGGGGCCGAAGGTCAGGAACAGGTTCGGATACCCGGATACGTTCACGCTCTTGTAAGCCTGCGCGCCGCGCGACCACTCTTCGTTGAGCTGGCGGCCATCGAGCCCGGTGACCGGGAACGGCGCGCCGGATTTGCTCACGTCAAAACCCGTCGCGAACACGATGCAATCGAACTGGTGTTCGATGCCCTCGACGGTGCGGATGCCCTTGGGCGAGAGGTTCGCGATCGGCCAGGTGATGAGCTTGGCGTTCGGCGCCTGCAGCGATTTGTACCAGTCGTTGGAGATCAGGATGCGCTTGCAGCCCAGGCGGAAATCCGGCGTGAGCTGGCGACGCAGCCAGCCGTCCTTCACCTCGGAGCGCAGGTAGAGCTTGGCGAGGCGCTCGAACAGCGAAGTCACCGGCGTGGTCCACACCACGCCCACCGCCATGGACTCGTGCACCCAGTACAGCAGTTCGCGAAACGCGGTCTGCGCGGCGGGCATGCGCTTGAACAGCTTCTTGCTCCACTCGGGCGACACGTAGTCCGGCCGCGGCATCACCCAGGCTGGCGTGCGCTGGAACACCTTCACGCTCGCGGCCTGCTTCACGAGTTCCGGCACGATCTGGATCGCGCTTGCCCCGGTACCGACCACGGCGACCTTCTTGCCGCTGAAGTCGTAGGAATGATCCCAGCGCGCGCTATGGATCTTGTGGCCTTCGTAGGTGTCGAGACCCGCGATCTTCGGCCAGCTCGAATTGCTCAACGGGCCCTGCGCCATCACCACGCTGCGCGCGCGATGTGTTTCGCCGTTTGCGGCACTCACATTCCATACGCCCGCGGCTTCGTCGAACGCCATGCTCGTGACGTTCTGCTGGAAGCGCACGAGCTTCGCGAGATCGAATTTCGCGACGAGCTGATGCACGTAGCCCAGAATCTCGCGGCTGCCCGAGAACCCGCGCGACCATTCCGGGTTCTGCGCGAAGGAGTACGAGTACAGGTTCGAAGGAATATCGCAGGCCGCGCCCGGATACTGGTTGTCGCGCCAGGTTCCGCCCACTTCGATACCGCGCTCCAGGATCACGATGTCGCGGATGCCGGCCTGCTGCAGCCGGATGGCGGCGCCGAGCCCGGCGAAGCCGGCGCCGACGATGAGCACGTCGACGGTGCGCGTGTCGGACGTGGGCAAATCGACGTGCGCGGTGGGCGCGGCCTTCTTGCGGCGCTTGAGCAGGGGCAGGCGGATGTCGTTCATGTCCTTTTTCCTTAAGCGGCGGGCTTCCAGGTGAGTTCCTTCACCCAACTCGGCACCGGCGGCAGCACGCTCGGCGGGATCAAGGCCGTGAGCTTCACCAGCGCATCGACCGGCGCGTGGTACCAGCGGTTCTCGCGATTCACCATCACCGTGCCGTGACCCGAAATGAGCTGGAACCAGGGGTTGCGGCGTCCGCCCGGCGTGCCGCCGATGCGCTTGTACTTGCCGATGGCCTGGTAGAGCTTGTCTTCCTTGAGACCCGGCTTCACCAGGTTGTCGCGCATCTTGTTGAGCAGCGGCAGGTAGGACGCAATGCCGATCAGCAGGCGTGGATCCAGCATGCGGCCGAGGAATTCGATGCCCTGCCGATATAGCGGACCGTGACCCAGCAGCTCCAGCACGTGGAAGTCCACGCCCAGGTGACGCGACTCGTCGTCGTTGATCTTCTTGAACGCCGCGTGGCAGACGGGATCATCGACGGTGTCGAGCAGGAATTTGCACAGCGCGCCGTCGAGCGTCATCTCCAGCATCGGGATCACCGAGCCGAGCACGGGCAGCGGCATCTGGTCCGAATACTTATCCAGCCACTCGACCACCAGACGAATGTTGATGTTCGGCTCGGGCAGCGTGTCTTCGTCGTCGAGCATGCCCCAGCGCTTCATCAGCGCCATCTCGGCGTTGGCGTGCTTCTGCTCCTCGGCGTGGAAGTAGCGATAGATCTCCGCCAGCGTCTCGTTCGGCGCCTTCTTGGCCATCGCCGCAAACCCACGCGCGCCGACGTGCTCGATCCACATCAGGTCGGCCATGAAGGCCTTGAGCTTGGGATACAGCTCCTTGTTTTCCGTCACCAGCTCGCGGCCGGGTGCATCCCAGTCGATGTCGGCGAGCGCCCACTGGCTGGACTTGAGCTTGGCCAGCATCTTGGTTTCATCGATCTGCATGGTGTTCTCCTCGTTTCACAGCGAGAAAGCTTTCAACGCAAAGGCGCAAAGGACGCAAAGCAAGAAAAACTTCGGTATGACTTCTTTGCGCCTTTGCGTTTGATGCGGTTCAGGCTTTGGCTGCCAGAAGCCGGTTCAGCACACCCGCCCCGCGCGCGTATAGCGCTGGCGCCAGCCGCTTCATGCGCCAGATGGTTCGCGCATCGAGCTGCGGCAGCACGTAGAGCTGGTTGCGATCGAGTGCATCGAGCGTCTGTTTCGCAACACCCTCGGCCTCGATGCCGGTCCACTTCATGATCTTGTGCGCGAAGCCCGAGGTGCCGGCGGCGATGCGGCCGTCACGCACAATGTTGGTCTTCACGAAGGTCGGGCACAGCGCCGTGATGTGCAGACCGCTGCCCTGGAATTCAGCGGCCATGGTTTCGGTCAGCGCGAGCACCGCGGATTTCGAGACGTTGTACGGCCCCATGGTCGGTGCGGCCGCGAAGCTCGCGGTGGAACCGACGTTGATGATGCCGCCGCGACCATTCGCCCGCAGCTTCGGCGTGAACACATGGCAGCCGTGGATCACGCCGTAGAGGTTCACGCCGAGCACCCAGTTCCAGTCGTCCATCGAGGTCTCGCCCACGGGCTTGCCGCCCGCGCCGACCCCGGCATTGTTGATGACGACCTCGACCGGACCATCGAGCCAGCGCTCCGCGGCTGCGGCGAGCGCTTCGACGTCTGTGAGCTTGGAGACGTCGCAAGCCAGCGCGGTGGCCGTCGCGCCCTCGGCCTCGATCAGCGTGACCGTCTCCTGCGCCGCGGCGAGATTGATGTCCGCACACACGATGCGCCCGCCGCGGCGCGCGAGTTCCAGCGCGAACGCGCGGCCAATGCCGCTGCCGGCGCCGGTGACGACGGCGGCTGCGTTCGAAGTGATTTTCTGCTTCGCCACGAGCGTCTCCTCAAGAATTTTTTGCCACGGAGTTCACGGATGAACACGGAGCAGGGCTGCGCGCTCCCGTAGGCCGCGCGGATTCACTCCGTGAACTCCGTGTGCTCCGCGGCCAGGTCTTTTGTTTAGGCGGCGGCCTGCAGCGACGCTGCCCGCCGCGCATACGGCGCGCTGAACTGCTCGATGCCCTGCAGGTAGTGGCTGTTGTCGTCGTCCCAGGGATGGAAGTCCGGACGGAAGTACGAGAACCACGGCGGCGCCATCTTGCGCAGGAAGCCCACTTCGCCGAACGCGACGCGCCAGAACGACTTCCAGCCCTTTACGTCGCTCAGCTTGCCTTCCTGGCGCACGAAATTGACGAAATGCGGCGTCACCATGCCCCAGAAGATCGCGGTGGCCAGCACCAACCCGAACGCGCGCACCACATAGGCCTGTACGCCGCGACCCTGGGTGGCTTCCCACACGTCGTAGGCCACGCCCTTGTGCTCGGTCTCTTCCAGCGCATGCCACTTCCACAGCGCGTGGAAACCCGGCTCGGACTTCTCGGCAAACATTGGCTCCTTGAGCAAGCCATCGGCCATGATCGCGGTCAGATGCTCCAGCGCGATGGTGCCGGACAGGCGAAACGCCGGCGGCGTCTTGCTCGCGAATAGATCGAGCAGCTTCCTCACGCGCTTTTCGAACACCGCGGCGGACGGCAGGCGCTCGAACACCTTGGCGTTGTACTCGTCGTGCTCGCGACCGTGCATGGCCTCCTGGCCGATGAACGCGGTGGCGGCCTTCTTCAGTTCGGGGTCCTGGATCTGGTCGCGGTAGTGGCGCACGGCGTCGATGAAGAAGCGCTCGCCCACCGGGATTACCAGAGACATGGTGTTCATCAGATGGGTGAACTGCACGCCGCCATTGCCCACCCAGTCCTGCACACGCTCGGCGGGCAGCGGGAAGTTGAGGTCGCGGCGGGTCGGCATGACAGATTCCGACTTCGCGTTGCGGGTAGCGGGCTTCGCGGACTTCAGCTTGCTCATTTCTCATGCTCCTCGGGCAGACGGAACCCATTTCAGTCGTTCCGGCGGCGGTGGCCGCAGGAGGTATACAATCGTCTACCGGCACAGTAGACGACTGTAGACTTTTGCGTCAACACCGTCTGTGCCATTGAGTGATGGTAATTTCACAAGTCGCTGAGATGGCAAAAAATTCTGGACGTCCGGGCGGGACTACGAAGGCCTTTGAGCGGCCGACGAGCGGTCGCCAGAAGCTTATGGAGGCCGCTCTGGAGCTGGCTGCGACCACGCGCAGCATCGCCTCACTCGGTCTGCGCGAGGTCGCCCGTCACGCGGGCCTGAACCCCAACACCTTTTATCGTCACTTCAAGGATTTCGACGAGCTGGGCGTGGCCATGCTCAAGGACCTGGGCACAGAGCTGCGCGCAGGTCTGCGCGAACGACGCATGCGACCTGCGGCCAAGGGGTTTCGTCTGTCCGATTTCAGCGATCCGGCCAAGGGTTTGAACGAAGCGCAGGCGCTGGCGCGGGAATCCGTTGGGCTGGTGCTGGATTTCGTCATGGACCATCGCGAGGCCTACACCGTGGGCATTCGCGAGCTGCACGGCACCAGTCCGGTGATGCGCAAGGCCATGCAGGAGTTGCTGGAGGGCATTGCCCAGGACATGACCGAAGACCTGCTCGGCGTGCTCAAGCTACCGGCAGTGCCCGCCGATGAAATGCTGGAAGTGGCGCGGGTCATCGTGCGCCAGATGGTGTTCTTCTCCATGGACTATCTGGAGCACCCGGACCGTCACAAGCGGATCAAGCGCGAAGCCGAGCGCTTCATCCTGCTGTTGTTCTGGGGCGCCATCGCGGCGCGCGCGCCGGGGCTGCTGTCGCAGTCCGGGATTCAGTTCCCGGATATCTGATCCGGCTCAGCGATACGGACTTTTGATGCCGCGCGGCAGACGGCGAAAGCGCTCATAGCTCCACCAATACTGTTCCGGCAGATGCGTAAGCACGGACTCGATACCGCGATTCATGGCCGCAGCGCCCATTTCGCTGTCCGCGATATCCGGGTTGACCAGGGGCACGACATGAAAGCGAAAACCCCGCGCCCAAGGCAGGCGCTCGGCGTAGCAGAAGCACACAGGCGCCTGGGTGCGCGCGGCGAGCTTGCTGACCAGCTCGGTGGTGTGCGCCGGTATCCCGAATAAAGGAGCGAACACGCCGGCACCCCGCGGCGGGTCCTGGTCGGGCAGCACGCCGATCATCTGTCCGTCACGCAGCGCCTGCAGCAGAGCCCTGACAGCTGCGCCTGTCGTAGGCACCAGATGCGCACCCAGACGCCGCCGACCCTCCAGAATCAGCGCGTCGATCACGCCTTTTTGCGGCTTGTACAGCGAGGTGATGGTGCCCTGCGCGGCGCAGAACATGCCGGCCAGCTCCCAGGACCCGATGTGCGGACACAGTACGATGCTGCCGCCGCCGGAAATGATCTCGCGCAGCTTGGCCGCCGCCTGCACATCGTCGATCCATCGACGCAAGCGCTTGTGCGGGCCAAACCAGATGGCCGGCGCTTCGACCAGCGCCTTGGCCAGATGAATCAGCGATTGCCGTGCGATCTCGCGGCGTTCGGCCTCCGACAGCTCAGGCAGGCACAGATCCAGATGCAGCAGCGCCACGCGCTTGCGCTCGTTGGGAATCCACCAGAACAGGTTTCCCACCACCGACGCCAAACCGTGCAAAACGCCCAGGGGCAGTTGGCCGATAGCGAACAGTAGCGCGCGAAGAAGTAGAGAAGGCATCCGGTAATTGTTGGGCACGCCACAGAGAAAGATAAAGCCGCTCTTTTTGCTCGGTTAAACCCGGTCGCGCATGCTTGGCCAGGACATCAGCACACAGACCGAAACCGTGATCGGATTCTTGCAGCGCGTCAGCCAGGCCTATGTCGAGATCGACGGCAAACGCGTCGGCAGTATCGAGCGCGGCCTGTTGGTCTTGGTCGGCGTGCAGACCGGCGATGGGGCTGAACAGGTTCAACGGTTGCTGGAGCGCATCCTGGGCTACCGCGTCTTTCCCGACCCGGAGGGCCGCATGAACCTGTCGCTGCGCGATATCGGCGGCGGCCTGCTGCTGGTGCCGCAGTTCACCCTGGCGGCAGATACACGCAAGGGCACCCGACCCGGATTCTCCAGCGCCGCAGCGCCCGATCTGGCGCGCAGCCTGTTCGAGGCCATGGTCGAATCCGCCCGAACCCGGCACCCGATGGTTGCCGCCGGCCGCTTCGGCGCGGACATGCAGGTGGGGTTGATCAACGACGGGCCGGTCAGCTTCTGGCTCGAAACCTGAGCGCGGTCATTCCCGGGCCAGATTCGCAGTCGATTCAAAAGCCGGCCCGCAGGCGCTATCCTTGCGCGCCTTTTCCGCAAGCTCCGTAATGCAAGCCCGCACCGCCAGCGTCTCGCGCCAAACCAAGGAGACGACCATCAAGGTCGAGATCAACCTCGACGGCAGCGGTGCGGCCGATCTGGCCACCGGCCTGCCGTTCCTCGATCACATGCTGGATCAGGTGGCACGCCACGGGCTGATTGACCTGATGGTCAAGGCCGATGGCGATCTGCACATCGATGCCCACCACACGGTGGAAGATATCGGCATCACCCTGGGCCAGGCCTTCGATAAGGCCGTTGGCGACAAGAAGGGCCTGACCCGTTACGGCCACGCCTATGTGCCGCTGGACGAGGCGCTGTCGCGCGTGGTCATCGACCTGTCCGGCCGCCCTGGCCTGGAGTGGTTTGTGGAATTCCCGCGTGCGCACATCGGCGACTTCGACGTGGATCTGTTCCGCGAATTCTTCGGCGGCTTCGTCAACCACGCCAAGGCCACCTTGCACGTCGACGCCCTACGCGGCCGCAACGCCCACCACATTGCCGAAACCGTGTTCAAGGCGTTTGGACGTGCCTTGCGCATGGCCTGCTCGCCAGATGCGCGTATGGGCGATGTGATGCCCTCGACCAAGGGTTCGCTCTGAACCTTGTTAACCAGATTGGCTCCGTGCTGAGAGATGCCCTCACCCCACCGTGCGCTCCGCGCACGGTCCCCCCCTCTCCCGCTTTGCGGGCGAGGGACGCGTTCGGTCGCTGACGCGACCATGAGTGTTATTGGAGTGATTGATTACGGCATGGGCAACCTGCACTCGCTCGGCAAATCGCTGGAGCGCGTCGCAGGGTCGGATCGCATCGAAATCTCCTTTGATCCGGACAAGCTCCTCAAGTGCGACAAGCTGGTGCTGCCCGGCGTCGGCGGCGTGCGCGGTTGCATGAACGAACTGCGCCGCCTGGAACTCAGCGAACTGGTCGTCGAGGCCTCGCAGAAAGTACCCATGCTCGGCATCTGCCTGGGCATGCAGGTGATGCTGGAGTTCTCCGAAGAGAACGGTGGTGTGCAGGCCCTG
The DNA here is from genome assembly GCA_052387335.1 of Panacagrimonas sp. GTDB lineage: Bacteria > Pseudomonadota > Gammaproteobacteria > Nevskiales > Nevskiaceae > Panacagrimonas. Next base: position 10,374 of record JBQTJH010000193.1, read on the forward strand.
GGCCTGTTTCCCGGACAAGTCGTGCGCTTTCCCGATCCACCCAACGACGGCGCGGCCGATCGTTTGAAAGTGCCGCACATGGGCTGGAATCGCGTGCGGCAGTCGCGGCCTCATCCAGTCTGGGCCGGCGTACCGGACGAAAGCTGGTTCTACTTCGTGCATAGCTATCACGCGCGACCGGACAAGGCCGAGCACGCCATCGGCATGGCGGACTACGTGCACCCGTTTGCCTGTGCGCTGGCGCGCGACAATCTGGTGGCCTTCCAGTTTCACCCCGAGAAAAGCCAGAGCGCCGGTCTGCGCCTGCTTTCAAATTTTGCTCAATGGGACGGGACCGTCTGATGCCCGGTACGCCCCCTATTGCCTCTCCCTTTTGGATTGGGGCACAGTCCTTCACATCGGGGACTCATTCACGCATCTTTACCACGCGCGGGGTCCGCGCTTCCCTCTCGCGATTCCTCTCGCCCGGCACGCCCGCATGTTGTTGATCCCCGCTATCGATCTCAAGAACGGTCAATGCGTCCGTCTGCGCCAGGGGCGCATGGACGATGTCACCGTGTTCTCCGACGACCCGGTCACCGTCGCCAAGCGCTGGGCCGACGAGGGCGCCGAACGCCTGCATGTGGTGGATCTGGACGGCGCCATCAAGGGCCAGCCGGTGAATCTGAAAGTCGTGGAGCAGATCGCCGAAGCCATCAAGATTCCGGTGCAGGTCGGCGGCGGCGTGCGCGACGAGGAAACCGTGCAGCGGTATCTGAACGCCGGCGTCGCCTACATCATCATCGGCACCAAGGCGGTCAACGCCCCGCACTTCCTGCGCGATCTGTGTATCGAATTTCCACGCCACATCATCGTCGGCCTGGACGCCAAGGACGGCCGCGTAGCGCTCAACGGCTGGGCCAAGCTGACCCATCACGACGTGGTGGAGATGGCGCAGCACTGCGAGCGCGACGGCGTCGAGGCGATCATCTACACCGACATCGGCCGCGACGGCATGATGCAGGGCTTCAACGCAGACTCCACACAGAAGCTGGCCAAGGCGGTGAATACACCCGTCATCGCCAGCGGCGGCGTCTCCTCGCTGGACGATATCCGCCGTCTGAAAGAACTCGAGGGTGATGGCGTTGCCGGCGCCATCATCGGGCGCGCGCTGTACGAAGGCGGCCTGACGCTCAAGGAATGCCTGGCGGCTGCGCAGTGAGGAATGAGGCGTGAGGACGCTCGCCCGCGCTCGCTGTGAGGCAAAGCGAAAGCGCATGTTCGTTTCGTTGTTCCTCACAGCGCCGCAGGCGCGACCTTACCCCTCACCCCTCACCTCATAGCCATGCTGGCCAAGCGCGTCATTCCCTGTCTCGACATCGACCGCGGCCGCGTGGTCAAGGGTGTGAAGTTCGAGGACATCCGCGACGCCGGCGATCCGGTTGAGGTCGCCCGTCGGTACGACCGTCAGGGCGCAGACGAACTGGTGTTTCTGGATATCACCGCCAGTAGCGACGACCGCCCCACCCTGTTCCAGACCGTCGAGGCGGTGGCGCGCGAAATCTACATCCCGCTCACTGTCGGCGGTGGCGTGCGGACCAGCGCCGATGTGCGCGCGTTGTTGAAGGCCGGTGCTGACAAGGTCTCGATCAACACCGCCGCGGTACACAACCCGGACTTCGTCACCGAAGCCGCGGACCGCTACGGCGTGCAGTGCATCGTGGTGGCTATCGACGCCAAGCGTGTCAGCAAGAAGAAAGAAAGCCTGCGCTGGGAAATCTTCACACACGGCGGCCGCAAGACTACCGGCCTCGACGCGCTGGAGTGGGCGCGTCTGATGGTGAAGAAGGGCGCCGGTGAATTGCTGGTCACGAGTATGGATCGCGACGGCACCAAGGAGGGCTACGACCTCGAACTATTGCGCGCGATATGCGATTCAGTGCCGGTACCGGTTATCGCCTCCGGCGGCGTCGGCAATCTGGATCATCTGGTGCAAGGCCTGAAAGAAGGCCATGCGGATGCGGTTCTCGCTGCCAGCATTTTTCACCACGGCACTCATACAGTGGGCGATGCCAAGCTCTACATGGCCGAGCACGGCGTGCGGGTACGCGAGCAGGCGCTACCCGGTTTTGTCATCTGAGGCCGCTACTGTGGACGACTCGAAAATAGATCTCGGGCAGGCACTGGATACGCTGTACGCAACCCTGGAAAGCCGTAAATCCGCGGATCCCACGCAGTCTTACGCCGCCAGTCTCTACGCCAAGGGCCTGGACGCGATTCTCAAGAAGATCGGCGAGGAAGCCGCCGAGACCTTGCTCGCCGCCAAGAACGGATCACGCGCCGAACTGGTTCATGAAACCGTGGACCTGCTGTATCACGTGTTTGTATTGCTGGCGCGCGAGGGCATCCTTCCGGCCGATCTGGCCGTAGAACTGCAGCGCAGAAGTGCTCGTTCGGGACTGGACGAGAAGGCCTCACGTTCCAAATAGCGCACAATCCCGGTCCTCGATTGCCGTTTTAAGGAGATTTCAGATGGGAGCGATGAGTATCTGGCACTGGCTGGTGGTCCTGGCCATCATCGTGCTCGTTTTCGGCACCAAGCAGCTGCGCAATCTCGGCGGCGACCTGGGCAGCGCGATCAAGAATTTCAAGGGCGCGATGAAGGAAGGCGAGGCCGAAGCGGACAAGAACACCGCCGAGCTGACCGCCGACCCCAAGCCCGCTGCGGACAAAGAACAGGCTCGCGACACGAACAAGGTCTGATCTTCTCGATCTGACCGGGCAAGGCCGCGTGTTCGACATCAGTTTCGGCGAGCTGGCGCTGTGCTTTCTGGTGGCCTTGGTGGTGCTCGGCCCCGAGAAGCTGCCCAAGGTTGCGCGTACCGTCGGCCGCTGGGCCGGCAACGCACGCGCGTACATGCGCAATTTGTCCACCGAACTGGAAAAAGAAACCCAGGTAATGGACATCAAGCGTCAGCTGCAGGAAGCCAAGCAGGCTCTGCACGAAGCCGAGGCCACGGCAGAACGTGAAACGCGTGCCCTGTCGCAGGACGCCACTCAAGACCTGAATCGCAAGCTGTGAGCGAAGTCCCCGAGGAAGGCACCGCGCCTGAGCAAACCCTGATCGCGCATCTGCTGGAACTGCGCGACTGCGTGTTGCGCATCATCTACGGTGTGGTCATTGCCTTTGCGCCGCTGGCCTACTTCTCCAAGGAGATCTACGCCATCACCGCCGATCCGCTGATGAAGCTGATGCCGGCCGGCACCTCGATGATCGCTACCGAAGTGGCCTCGCCGTTCTTCGCGCCGCTCAAGCTCGCGATGGTCGGCGCGGTCGCGCTATCCATGCCCTGGACCTTGTTCCAGCTCTGGTCTTTCGTCGCGCCCGGTTTGTACAAGAGCGAGCGCCGTCTGGTGGCGCCACTGCTGGCTTCGAGCACCTTGCTGTTCTACGCCGGCATGGCCATGGCTTACTTTCTGGTGCTGCCTACGGTGTTCCACTTTCTCATCAGCGTGGCGCCGGACGGCGTGGCGGTGATGACGGATATCAACAAGTATCTGAACTTCGTCCTGGCCATCTTTCTGGCCTTTGGCATGGCGTTTGAAACGCCGGTGGCCATCGTGCTGATGATCCGCACCGGCTTTGTCACACCGCAGCAGCTGCGCGACAGCCGTGGCTATGTGCTGGTGGGATGCTTCGTAGTGGCAGCGGTGATCACGCCGCCGGATGTGGTGTCCCAATTCCTGCTCGCAGTCCCGACCTATGTGCTGTACGAGATCGGCATCATTGCCGGACAGTGGCTGACACCGGGCGCCAAAGCGGTGGAAGAACAGCGTCTGGCAGAGCGGGAATAAGACGGCACGCGGAGTGTGTTGGAGCCCTGCGCCAAGGTCATTGCCGGGCAGGGCGTGCCACTGGCACGTCAGACAACCCCGTCCGCTCCGCGGCGCCTTGGGGCCCCGACCCCAAGGCCTTCGCCGGGCTGACGTGCCACCGGCACGTCAGACAACTCCCGGCTCAGTCCTGCGGCGGCTTTTCCACGTGGGCATGGCGTACCGGCTGATGTGGCAGCACGGCTTCTGGCGCACAGCTCGCCTCGATCAGTGCGCGCAAGTGCTGCATGACGCTGACTGTCTGTGGACGCAGGCCACGCCAGATCGCAAAGCTGCTCGCCGCCTGCTCGATCAGCATGCCCAGCCCGTCTTCACATCGCGCCGCGCCCTGGCTCGCGGCCCAGCGCGCGAACGGCGCATGGGCATCGCAGTAGCTGAGGTCATAGCAATCACCGCCTGGCGCGAGCAGCTGGCCCGGCAGCATGGGAATACCGCCGCTGTGCCCGGCGGAGGTGGCGTTGATGATCAGATCGTAGCGATCACCCTTGAGCGCCAGATGCGTGCGCGGCGTGATGTGGCCTTGCGGCTTGAACAGCTCCGCCAGCTCCTCGGGTTTCCAGGGATTGCGATTCGATACCATCAGCTGAGCAGGTTTGCCTGCGAGCAGCGGCGCCAGAATGCCGCGCGTCGCACCACCCGCGCCCAACACCAGCACGCGCCGACCGGTGATCTCGAAACCGAGCCGCTGTAGATCGGCGTGAAAACCTTCACCGTCGGTGTTGTCGCCGACCCAGCCGCTGTCGGTGCGGATCAGAGTGTTCGCAGCGCCCGCAAGCTGGGCGCGCTCCGACACCGACTCGCACAGCGTGGCCACCGCCTGCTTGTGCGGCAGGGTCACGTTGAGTCCGCGCAGGCCTTCGGCGTGCAGGCGCTGCAGTTCTGCAGCCAGCGCATCGGGCGAAATTTCGATGGCCTCGTAACGCAGATCCTGCGCGGTCTGCTGTGCGAACTGCGCGTGGATCGCAGGCGAACGTGAGTGCGAAATAGGCTGGCCGATGACGGCGTAACGGTCGGTCATGTTATTCGGCGAGCCAGGACGCAGCCTGCTTGGCGTAATAGCTCAGGATCAGATCGGCACCCGCGCGGCGGAAACACAGCAGCGCTTCCATCATGGCGGCGCGCTCGTCCAACCAGCCATTGGCGATGGCGGCGCGCAGCATCGCGTACTCGCCGCTGACTTGGTAGGCCGCAACCGGCACCTCGAAACGATCTTTCACGCGCCGCACAATGTCCAGATACGGCATGCCCGGCTTGACCATGACGATGTCGGCGCCTTCGGCCAGATCCAGCGCCACTTCGCGCAAGGCCTCATCAGAATTCGACGGATCCATCTGGTAGCTGCGCTTGTCGGCCTTGCCGAGATTTCTCGCCGAACCCACGGCGTCACGGAACGGGCCGTAGAAGCCGGACGCGTACTTGGCGGCATAACTCAGAATCAGGGTGCGGTGCTGGCTGTCGCGTTCCAACACTTCGCGGATCTGGCCGACGCGGCCATCCATCATGTCGCTGGGCGCCACGATATCGGCGCCGGCGCGCGCGTAGACCAGCGCCTGCTTGCGCAGGGTTTCCACCGTCGGATCGTTGGCCACATCGCCATTGGCGTCGAGCACACCGTCATGGCCGTGAGTGGTGAAGGGGTCCAGCGCCACGTCCACCATCACGCTGAGCTGCGGACAGGCCTTCTTCACTGCGCGAATCGCGCGCGGCACCAAGCCCTCCGGATTCAGTGCCTCGTCGCCGCGATCATTCTTGAGCGCTTGTGGAATCACCGGGAACAACGCCACGCAGGCAATATCCAGCGCTGTCAGGGCCTGACACTCGGCGACCAGTTCAGGGATATCGAGCCGAACCACACCGGGCATCGACGCCACGGCGCCTTTGAGCTCACCCTCCGCAACAAACAGCGGCTGGATCAGGTGCTCGGGTAGCAGGTGCGTCTCGCGCACCATGGCGCGCACGGCGGCGGACTGGCGCAGGCGACGGGGACGAACCAGAGGGTACTGACCACTTTGGGGACCGATGCTCAAGGGAATGCTCATCTGCTGACGAGGCCGCATTATCGTAGATATTGATTCCCCACCGCGCACCCACACCTCACACTGATGGAACTGACTCCCGCTCTGGCCGAGACCTTGCGCCCTGCACTGTTCTTCGCGTTGCTGGCGCTGTTCGGCAGCCTGGAGCGCTGGCGGCCACTGCGTCTGAGCGATCCGCAGCGACCGCTGCGCTGGACCTCCAACTTTGCGTTGGTCGCCATCGGTACCGTGTTGTTGATGGTGCTGCACTGGAGCTCGCTGGCGGTTGCGCTGTGGGCCGAGCATATGGGCTTTGGATTGATGAACCGCGTCGATGCACCGGTGTGGGTCGAGATCGGACTGACGTGGCTGCTGCTAGATCTAGCCATCTACCTGCAGCATCGTGCGTTTCACGAGATCCGCTGGTTGTGGCCATTGCATCGCGTACATCACAGCGACGTTGAGTTCGACGTCACCACCGGGCTGCGCTTTCACCCCGCCGAGCTGATCCTGTCGCAGGCGTACAAGATGGCCGCAGTGGCGCTGCTCGGCGCGCCCTGGCTCGCGGTGCTGATCTTCGAGGTGGGGCTGTCCAGCTTCGCCTTGTTCACCCATGCCAATCTGCGCTTGCCGCCCAGGTTCGAGAAGGGGCTGCGCTTTCTGGTGGTGACACCGGACATGCACCGCATCCATCACTCCGTGCACCGCGACGAAACCGATTCCAACTACGGCAACCTGCTCAGTGTCTGGGACCATCTGCTGCGTAGTTACACTCAGTCTGCGCGTGACGAGCCGCGGCAGATGCGCATCGGTATCGAACAGTTCCGTGCACCTGCTCAGCAAGCCCTGCCCGCCCTGCTGTCGCAACCGCTTGAACGATAGGCGCGACGCGGCGGACGCATGGATCGACATGCAGCGCAGGGCCGCGGCTATCATGTGGACTTAAACATCATAAAAATATCGTCATGGCCGACGTCGAGGAGTTAGCCCAGCTGCTGCAGGCCACTGCGCGCGGAGATGAACGCGCGTTCGCAGCGCTGTATCGCGCATCCAGCTCGCATCTGTATGGGCTGCTGCTGCGTATGTTGCAGCGACGCGATTGGGCAGAAGAAGCCCTCCAGGATTGCTACATCAAGATATGGCAGAAGGCGGAAACCTACGAACGCGAGAAGGGCGCACCGCTGACCTGGCTCATGACGGTGGCGCGGTACCGTGCCCTGGACTTGCTACGAATGAAGCGTCCGGAAGTGGAAATGCCGGACGAAGACAGCGAGTTCGCACTGCCGCCGATGACCATGGCCGACGATTCCCAGGATCCGCTGGCGCGCGCGGTGGAAGGTCAAGGTATTGCGCAGATGCGGGACTGCCTGCGCGGTCTGGCCGAGGAACAGCGCAGCGCGCTGCTGCTGGCCTACTACGAGGGCTACACCCACCAAGAGCTGGCGCAGCGGCTGAATTCGCCGCTGGGTACGGTCAAGAGCTGGGTCCGCAGAGGGCTGGCGCGGCTGCGCGAGTGCCTGGATTCGTGACATGAAATACGAATCCACCCGCCTCAAGCAGATGCTTGCCGCCGAATATGTGATCGGCACTCTGGTTGGCGCCGCTCGTCGCCGGTTTCAGCGGCTGCTGGCCGGCGACCGCTGGTTACGCGGCGAAGTGCGCTACTGGGAACAGCGCTTCGGCGAACTCGATGCGTTCCAGCCGGTACCACCGCGCGATCAGGTCTGGGCCGAAATCGAGCACCGCATGCGCGCGCAACAGGCCAAGGTGGTGCCCTTGGTCGTCGCGCCTACAGCGCGCGGGCTGAATTTCTGGCGCGCCTGGTCGGGCCTGGCCACCGCCGCCAGCCTGGTGCTGGCGCTGCTTCTGGTGACGCGTCAGCCCGAACCGGCACCCGCGCCGGTACAGCGCGTGCTCGAAGTGCGGGTGCCGGCGCAAGTGCTGGTCGCGGCGCTGCGCCTGCCCAAGGAAGACACGCAGTGGACGGTGAGCATCCAGCCGGATACGCGCACCCTGCGTGTCAGCAGCAACGGACCGGCCCAGCTGGGTGCGAATCAGGACTATCAACTGTGGTGGCTGGGTGATGACGGCGTGACCTCGCTGGGGCTGTTGCCGCGCGGTGGTCATCGCCAGGGCGCACTGCCGGCCGACGTACTCGTAAAGGCCGAGGGCAAGCTGGCCGTGAGTCTGGAACCCGCCGGAGGCTCGAAGGCGGACAACGGCGGTCCGAGCGGGCCGGTGTTGCTGGCCGCACCGCTGGTGCCGTCGATCTAGAATTTTTCGGCGCCCGCTTCAGGGCGGTCACTCGCTGTTGACCAAGGCCGGAGCGTCGGCCCTAACACCGAGCTACTCGGTCTCGGCCTTGGCCGGTCGCATCGCCAGATTGCGCACCGCCTGCGCGGCGGTGATCTCACCGGCCAGCAGGCGCACGACCTGCTCGGTGATCGGCATCTCAACCTGATGGGCACGCGCCAGACGCAGCACTTCGGGCGCCGCCTTGACCCCCTCCACAACCTGCTGAATCTCCTCGACCGCCTGCGCCACGCTCTTACCCTGAGCCAGCAGTAAGCCCATGCGCCGGTTGCGCGACTGGTTGTCGGTGCAGGTCAGCACCAGATCGCCCATTCCCGCCAGGCCCATCAGGGTCTCCGCGCGCGCGCCGAGTGATTCACCCAGCCGCATGATCTCGGCCAGCCCGCGCGTGATCAGCGCGGCGCGTGTGTTGGCGCCCAGGCCCATGCCGTCGGCGATGCCGACGGCAATGGCCATGACGTTCTTGGCCGAGCCACCGATCTCCACGCCGACCACGTCGTCCGAGGTGTAGGCGCGAAAGCCATCGCCGTGCAGCGCCTGCGCGATCAGGTCGGCAAACGCCAGCGTGCGCGACGCCACCGTCACCGCGGTGGGCAGACCCAGGCCCATTTCCCTGGCGAAGGTCGGACCGGAGATCACCGCCAGCGGCCGCGCCTCGCCCATTACGTCGGCCACCACCTCGTGCACCAAGCGCCCGGTGCCGGGCTCTAATCCCTTGCAGGCACAGGCCAGCCCCTGCTCGGGGTGTAGCAGCGGCGCGATGCGCGTGAGCGTTTCGCGCAGCGCGTGGCTCGGCACCACGATCAGCGCGTGCGCGGACGCCTGCAGGGTTGACTCGAGATCGGCGGTGGCCTGCAGGCTGCTCGGGAAATGACAGCCGGGCAGGTAGCGCGCGTTGACCCGCGCCTGCTGCATACCGCTCAGCTCCTGAGCGTTGCGTCCCCACAGCCGGGTTGGCGCGCCGCGGCGTGCGAGCTGGATCGCCATGGCGGTGCCATAGGAACCGGCGCCGAGCACACCGAGCCCGAGCATCTCAATGCCTCAGTGCGCGGTAACTGGCGCGCTGGGATCGACGATGACCTTCTTGGACTCGTTCTTGGCCTCGGCGCGCGCACGCGCGAGCTGCTCCAGATACATGGCCTCGAAGTTGATCGGCTGCAGCAGCAGCTGCGGGAAGCCGGCGCGCTGCACGAAATCGGCCACCGCCTCACGCACGAACGGGAACAGTGTGCTCGGGCAATAGCCGCCCAGCACCGCGCCCTTTTCCTGCAGATTAGTGAAGCCGCGGACCAGGAAGATACCGCCCTGCTTGACCTCGACCAGAAACGCGGTGTCCGCGCCGATCTTGGCCGTGACGGTTACCGACAGCAGCACATTGAAGTGATCGTCCTGTAGCTGGCTCATCTCGGTGGCGACATTGACGTCGATCTGCGGCTGCTGATTGCCGGTGAACACCGCGGGCGCCATGGGCACCTCGATCGAGGCGTCCTTGATGTAGATCTTCTGCAGCAGCACCTGGCGGGCGGGCTTGTCAGCGGATTCGGTGCGGGCGGCATCGGCGCCGGAAGTCTGTTCCATGCGAAAGGTCTCTTGATTGCATTACGGATAGGGCGTGAGCGGCGCCAGCGCCGGTCACGCGGGGGCGAAGAATACCGCGCCCCGGCGGCAGCCGGCTCAGGCGCCCTGCAGCAGCGGGTCGAGCTTGCCGGCGCGTTCCAGCGCCGACAGTTCGTCAAAGCCGCCCACGTGGGTGTCGCCCACAAAAATCTGCGGCACCGTGCGCCGCCCGGAAATACGCATCATCTCCTCACGCTGCGCCTGATCCTGATCCACACGGATCTCCTCGAAGCGCACGCCCTTGCCTTCCAGCAAGCGCTTGGCCATCACGCAATAAGGGCACATCAGGGTGCTGTAGACGCGGACGTCCTTCATGGAGTGCTATTTCGCAGTAACCGGTAAATTGCTCTGCAGCCAGGCATTGAGACCACCGCGGATCGGGTAGACCTCGGAAAAACCCAGCTTGCGCAGCTTGATGACGGCCTCGCTGGCCGAACCGCCGAGCGTGCAATACACCAGCACGGGGCGGGCCTTGTCCTTGCCCAGCTCACTGACGCGATCCTCGATCTTGGCGGCCGGGATGTTGATGGCGTTGAGCAGATGACCCTTCTTGTAGTCTCCGGCTGGGCGTACATCGACGATCAGCGGTTCTCGATCATTGATCATGCGCACCGCTTCCATGGCCGACAGGCGCTTGCCGCCGGTCATGTTGCCGTGAACCTCATTGGCCACAATCAGCGCCAGGATCACACCGAAGGCGGCGAACAGCGGGATGTTGTTTCCGAAAAATTCAATGAACTGCTGCATGGGATGGTTGTGTCGTCTCTGAGCTGCGCGGCGTGATGCCGTAGCGGCGTCGGGCATGACACCATTTGGCATGGCAATTATCGCACTGCGGTCCAAGGGGCTCAAAGCACTCGCGTCCATAACCCTGTTGGCGCTTGCAAGCCTCGTGCCGGAACCGGCATGCGCGGACGACGAGATCAAGCGCCAAAGCGAGCTCAAACAGCTGCGCGCGCGCGTGGCCGAGCTGGATCGCGCCCTGGCTGAAGATCGTCGTAACCAGGATCGTTTGCGCGGCGACATCGAATCGGCGGAAAAAGACCTGGCCGCCGCCACGCGCCAGGTGCGCGAGGCCGAGGCGGCACTGAGCGCACAGCGCAGCAAGCTCAAGGCTGCGCAGCAAGCCACGGCCGCGGCGCTGGAACAGGTCGAAAGCCGCCGCGCCGATCTGGGACAGGCCCTGCGCGCGAGCTACATGGCCGGCAGTCCGGGACGCCTGCAACTGATGTTCAGGCTGGAGGATCGCGCCGCGCTGGATCGGCTCGACGTCGACGCTGCGGCCATTGCACAGGCGCTGGAGGCCAAGCTCAGCGAACTGCAGCGGCGCATCGAGGAGTTGGGCCTGGCCGAACAGCAGCTGGCGCTGGAACAGGCCGAGCTGGAGCAGCGCGAGGCGGCTTCGCGCAAGGCGCTGGCCGCGCTCAAGCAGAGCCAGCAAAAACGCCGCGGCGCCCTGGATGAGGTGGCCAAGCGCGGTCAGAGTCGCGAAGCCGAACTCAAGCAGGCGCGCGCCGATCAGGCGCGCGTGGAACAACTGCTGGAAAGCCTGCGCCGCGCGCTCAAGGATTCACCCAACAAGTTCGAGCGCGGTACGCCGTTCAAGAATCTGCGCGGCCGCCTGCCCTGGCCCTTGCGCGGGCAGCTGCTCGCCCGGTTCGGCAGCACCAAGGGCGAAGGTCCGCTGACCTGGAGTGGCTGGTGGATTCAATCCGCGTCCGGCGCACCGGTACGCGCGGTGGCAGATGGCCGCGCGGTCTATGTCGGCTGGGTGCAGCGCTACGGGCTGGTCGTGATCCTCGACCATCCAGGCCCGTATCTGTCGCTATACGGTCATCTGGAAACCGCCTCCATCGAGGTGGGCGAAGTCGTCGCAGCCGGCGACTCGATTGGGCGCGCCGGCAACAGCGGCGGCCACGAACTCAGCGGCGTGTACTTCGAAATTCGCCAGGGCACGAATGCGGTGGATCCCAAACCCTGGCTCGCACCTTGAACTCGGCTGCTCTATCTTGGTCCGCTGACCATTCACAAAAACATTTGAGGACACGATGAGGCGGTTTGCGTTTTGCCTGGCCCTGACCACGGCCCTGGTCGGCACAGCTGCGCTGGCCAAGGTGCCGGCCCATGAAGCCGATCAACTGCGTACGCGCCTGACGCCCCTGGGCGGCGAGCGCGCCGGCAATGCGGCGGGCACGATTCCCGAATGGCGCGGCGGACAGACTGCCGCCCCACCCTGCCATGTGCGCGGCCGTCGCTACTGCGATCCCTTCGCCGGTCAGCAGCCCTATCTGGTGATCACGGCCGAAAATGCCGACCAATGGAGCAACCAGCTGTCGGCCGGCCAACGGCAGATGTTGCAGCAGCATCCGCAGACCTATCGCATCCCGGTCTATCCCTCGCAGCGCAGTTTCGCCAATCCCGGCGCGGTGTACGAGGCGGCGCACCGCAACGCGCTCAAGGCGGTGTTGTCGTCGTCCGGCGAAGCGGTGCGCGAGGCCAGCCTGGCGGTGCCTTTCCCGATCACCAAGGACGGGATCGAGATGATCTGGAATCACCGCCTGCGCTATCGCGGTCCCGGCTATTCACGCTGGTTCAGTCATGCAGCGGTCACAGGCACCGGCGACATCCACCTGACGCGCATGCGCGAGGACGCTGAATTCCCCTACACCGCGCCGGACACGACGGAGGATGGGATCATGCAGCGCTGGCTGCAGATTGTGCGTGAGCCCGAGCGCTTGCACGGCTATGTCAATCTGATTTTCGACACCCTGGACCCGGACGAGAAACCGCAGAACACTTGGCGCCAGGTGCCCGAGCAACGCGTCGTGCGCTTGCGCACGTTCGGCGCCGACAACCCGGCCATGCTGTCCGAAGATCTGCGTTTCGACGACCAGCACGACGGTTTCTTCGGCACTCCGGGCCGCTACACCTGGCGTCTGGTGCAGAAGCGCGAGATGTTCGTGCCCTACAACAGCTACGCGCTGCACGGCAGCCGCGAATCGATCCGCGACATCATCCAGCCCGGCCATCTCAAGCCCGAGCTGACGCGTTACGAACTGCATCGTGTCTGGGTGGTGGAGGCCTTGCTCAAGCCCTCGGCCTCGCACCGCGCCAAACGCCGCACCTTCTACATCGACGAGGACAGCTGGCAGATCCTGATGGTCGATCTGTACGACCGCACTGATCGTCTGTGGCGCTGGCAGGAGACGCACACGCTGATGGCCTACGACCGCGCCACGCTGATTCCCGCGGCCGAGACCTTCTACGATCTGGACACGGCGCGCTATCTGGTGATGAGCATCGACGAGGGTGATCCGGAACGCATCGAGACCACGTTTGACGACAAGCGCTTCACTCCCGGCGGCGCCCGCGCACAAGCCCCACGGTAAGACACCATGGCACGCACCGGTCTGATGTTGCTGATAATGCTGGCGAGCTGCGCGGTGCAGGCTGCGGTCTACCGCTGGGTGGATGGCAAGGGCCAGGTGCATTTCAGCCAGACTCCGCCAGCATCGGGCAACTTCGAAGTGGTTCGGCCGGGCGCAATAGCGTCGCCGACGCCCGCCAATCCCACTGAAGCCGCCCCAGAGAAGTCAGCTGCGCCGACGGCCGCCGAGATCAACGCGCAATTTCTCAAGGAGGCCGAGGCTGCCAATGCGCTCAAATCCGAAGCCCAGGCCAAGAGCAAACAGGCGCGCGCCGAGGAAGCCGTGAAATGCGAGGCCGCGCGTCAGCGCTTGCGCTTTCTGGACGAGATGCCGGCGCGGCGCATCACCACCGTCGACAGCGACGGCAACACTGCACGTCTCGACGACGACAGCTACCTGAAACTCAAGCAGGTCGCGCAGACCGACGTCGGCCTTGCCTGTCGCTGAGCCCCGCGTGGACGCCGCCGTGCCGGGCACGCTGATCGTCGGGTGTGGCGATATCGGCACCCGGCTGGCGCTGGCGCTGCGGGCGCGCGGTGAATCGGTGCTGGGCTGCGTACGCAGCCAGGCGAGCGCCCATACGCTGAACGCGCAGGGCATTCGCAGTCTGGCACTGGATCTGGATGGGCCTGCGGATCTGCCGTCCTGCGACCAGTTGTACTGGTTTGCCCCGCCGCCGACCCAGGGCCTGATCGACGCGCGGGTGCGGTGCTGGATCGAACGCGGGGCCTCGAACGCGCAGCGCATCGTCTATCTGTCCACATCGGCGGTGTACGGCGATTGCGGCGGCCGCTGGATCGACGAGGACGAATCGCTCAAGCCGCAGACCGATCGCGGACGCCGACGTCTGGATGCCGAACAGGCGCTGCAGGCGCACGCGAAAAACACTGGCGTCGCCTTGATGATTCTGCGCGTGCCCGGCATCTATGGCCCCGGGCGCCTGCCGCTGGAGCGACTGCGCCAGCAACTCCCGGTGATCGAGGACAGCGGCGACGACAGCACGCGCCGCTGGACCAACCGCATCCACGCCGACGATCTGGCGCTGGCGGCGCTGGCCGCCATGACGCGCGGCCAAGCCGGGCGCGCCTACAACATTGCCGATGGTCGGCCCACCACGATGGCGGACTACTTCTGTCGCTGCGCGCGCCTGCTTGGCCTGCCCGAGCCGCCGCGCATCGCCCTGGCGGATGCGCCCAAACACTTGAGCCCGGCGCTGATGAGCTTCATGGAAGAGTCCAAGCGCTTGCGCAATCAACGTATGGTCGAGGAACTCGGGGTGGTGCTGCGCTATCCGGACCTGGATCACGGCCTGCCCGCCTGCATGGGCTAGGAACTGAGCAGTCGGCGGCTGTTACGTGGCTAGAATTGAGAACAACAGCCCGTCCAGGGCACAACCGGGGAAGCGAGCATGAGCATGGTGCAAGAGTTCAAGCAGTTCGCGATGCGCGGCAACGTGGTGGATCTGGCGGTCGGCGTCATCATCGGCGCGGCCTTCGGCAAGATCGTGTCGTCGCTGGTGGCCGACGTGGTGATGCCGGTGCTGGGCCTGCTGATCGGCGGAATCGACTTCTCCGATATGGCCATCACGCTCAAGGCCGCCGAGGGCGACACCCCCGCGGTGCTGTTGAGTTACGGCAAGCTGGTGCAGAGCAGCTTTGATTTCATCATCGTGGCCTTTGCCATCTTCGTGGTGGTCAAGGGCATCAACCGCATGAAGAAAGCCGAAGCTGCGGCACCGCCCGCGCCGCCGCCCGGGCCGAGTAATGAAGCGCTGCTGCTGGCCGAGATCCGCGACCTGCTTAAGAAGTAGGGCGGCCGCCGACAGCCGGCCGGGACGGAATCTGCCGGCTTTCCGTTAAAATCCGCGCCCGTTTTGTCTAGGGCCATCCGGGCCCCGTTTCTATCCATTTCGAATCCCCGCAGGGAGTTTCGTATGCCGGTCAAGATTGCCGTGCTCAAGGAAACCGCGCCGCGCGAAAAGCGCGTGGCTGTGGTGCCCGCCGTTGCCGAAAAACTCAACAAGCTCGGCGCCGAATTGTTCATGCAGACGGGTGCTGGTCTGGCGGCGAAGCTCGCGGACAGTGCTTACAAGTGCGTGCACTTTGCCGCCAACCCGCTGGGCCTGGTGACGGACGCGGACATCGTGCTGTCGGTACAGCCGCCCTCCTTGGACGTCATCGATTCGATGAAGGAAGGCGCGATCCTGATTTCCTTCATCTACGCGCACAAGGAAACCGCGCTCACCGCCAAGCTGCGCGACAAGAAGATCACCTGCCTGGCCATGGAACTGGTACCGCGCATCACACGCGCGCAGGCGATGGATGCGCTGTCGAGCCAGGCCGCGCTTGCGGGCTACTACGGCGCGCTGCTCGGAGCCACTAGCATCGCGCGCATGATGCCGATGACGACCTTCGCCACGGGTTCGATCCGCCCCGGCACCGTGCTGGTGATGGGCGTGGGCGTGGCGGGGCTGTCCGCCATCGCCACCGCGCGCCGCATCGGCGCCAAGGTCGAGGGCTACGACGTGCGTCCGGAAGTCAAGGAGCAGGTTGAATCGCTGGGCGCAAAGTTCATCGACACGGGTGTCGATGCGCGCGGCACCGGCGGCTATGCGCGCGAACTGACGCACGAAGAGAAAGACAAGATCGCAGCTGTTGTCACCAAGCACATCCAGGCCGCGGACATCATCATCACCACCGCCGCGATTCCGGGCCGTCCGAGCCCGAAGCTGATCAGCAAGGCGCAGGTCGACGGCATGAAGGCCGGCGCGGTGATCATCGATCTGGCGGCCGAGGGCGGTGGCAACACCGAATACACGCAGCCGGGCGAGACCGTGCAGGTCGGCCAGGTCACCATCTCCGGTCCGCTCAACGTGCCCAGCCTGCTCGGCGAGCACGCCAGCGAGCTGTACTCGAAGAACCAGTACAACCTGATCGAGCTGTTCGTGAAGGACAAGGCGATCAGCATCGATTGGGAAGACGAGGTCGTCGCCAAGACCTGCCTGACGCACGGCGGCGAGATCAAGAACGAGATGGCCAAGAGGGCCGTAGAGGGCTGAGGTCAGCCGCCACCCCGAAACCTTGTGTCATTCCGAGCGTAGCGAGGAATCTTCTTCCCGGGAAACGCGCGCGCTCAGAGAAGAGTGGCGCTGACACATCGAAAGAAATTGATAGTATTTTTTTGGGTGTGTTACAGTAGAACGGGGGGGAGAAGGTTAAGGAGGAC
>JBQTJH010000194.1:0-8181 GCA_052387335.1 Panacagrimonas sp.
GATGCAGCCGGGGCGCAGGCCGTCTCCCAGACTGAAGCTGACGTCATAAGCCTTCATGATGTCGCAGATGTCCTCGAAGTGCTCGTACAGGAACGATTCCTTGTGATGCGCGAGGCACCACTTGGCCATGATCGAACCACCGCGGCTGACGATGCCGGTCATGCGATTGGCCGTGAGCGGGATGTAGCGCAGCAGCACGCCGGCATGGATGGTGAAGTAGTCCACGCCCTGCTCGGCCTGCTCGATCAAGGTGTCGCGGAAAATCTCCCAGGTGAGTTCCTCGGCCTTGCCGTTGACCTTCTCCAGCGCCTGGTAGATCGGCACCGTGCCGATGGGCACCGGCGAGTTGCGCAGGATCCACTCGCGCGTCTCGTGGATGTTCTTGCCGGTGGACAGGTCCATCACCGTGTCGCCGCCCCAGCGCGTGGACCACACCATCTTCTCGACTTCCTCGGCGATGGAAGATGACACCGCGCTATTGCCGATGTTGGCGTTGATCTTCACGCGGAAGTTGCGGCCGATGATCATCGGCTCCAGCTCCGGATGATTGATGTTGGCCGGGATGATGGCGCGGCCGCGCGCGATCTCGCTGCGCACGAATTCCGCGGTGATCGCGCCGTGCGGAATCGCCGCGCCAAAAGAGTTGCCCTTGTGCATGCGGCGCAGGTAGCCGGCCTTTTCGTAGGTTTCGCGCAGCTCTTCCATGCGCGCGTTCTCGCGGATGGCGACGTATTCCATCTCCGGCGTGATGAGGCCGCGCCGCGCGTAGTGCATCTGGCTGACGTTGGCGCCGGTCTTGGCCTTGCGCGGCGCGCGAATGTGCTCGAAGCGCAGCGCGCTGGTCTTGTCGTCAGCAGCGCGGATGCGGCCGAAGATCGAACTCGGGCCGCGCAGCTGTTCGGTATCGCCGCGCGCCTCGATCCAGGCGTCGCGCAAGCCGGGCAGGCCGGCGCGCAGGTCGATCTTCACTGCAGGGTCGGTGTACGGACCGCTGGTGTCGTAGACCGTGATTGGCGGATTGGGCTCGATGCCGTTCGCGGTGCGGGTGGCGGTCTGGCTGATCTCGCGCATCGGCACGCGGATGCCATTCGGGCCCTCGACATAGAGCTTGCGCGAGGCGGGGAAGGGCCGGCAGACGTCGGCCGAGAGTTCGTCTGCCTGCTTGAACATGTTTTGTTTGGGGGTTTCGGGTACGGCGTTCATGTGCGACTCCAGAGGCCACGAACGCACGACGACGACGCTTGCGCGTCACCAGCCTTCCGTTCGCCGGCTAGATCCCCGATGCGGGGCGGCTACGTTCCAAGGGTCTGTTCTCAGCCTTCGCAGGTTCTATTGCAAAGGCACCCCCGGCTAGGGCGGGCACATTAGGGACTCGCCGCCCGCGCGGCAAGCGAGGTCAGGCGAGGCCCTCTTCAACGCAGAGAGCGCACGTAGCGATTCGCGGGAGCAGGCTCCGGCGCGGGTTCCGGAACGGCCGCCGGTGCAGGCGCGGCCGTATTGGACTGGCGTGAGGACGGCATGGACGCGGGCGCCGCGGGCTTGGATGTGGTGCGCACACCCGCCATCAGTTCGGCGTAGCGCACAGCATAGTGCTGGACTTCCGGGTCGGGGCTGGCACGGGCCAGGTCCAGCACCTCACGCGCGTACTTGTCGTCGCGCGTCATCCACATAACGTCGATGGCGCGACCGCCGCCGCGGCGCAGGCGCGTGTAGAGATGGGCCGCGACGGCGAATTTTTCGCGCTGAAGCTCGTCGTCTCGAATCATGCTGATGTTTCCTGCGAGCGCTATCAATCGATCCTCTCACCGTGCAGTGCCAGATCCAGACCCACCTGTTCCTGCTCGGGTGACGCACGCAGGCCGATGGTGAAACGAAGAATCAGCAGAATCAGCAGCGATACCGCGGCGCTGTAGCCGAGCACCGCGAACGCGGCGATGGCCTGCGCGGCCGGATTGCCTTCAACCCCGCCGATCTGGCGCGAGGCCAGCACGCCGGTCAGCAGGGCGCCGACCAGACCGCCGATGCCTTGGATGCCGAAAACGTCGAGCGAATCGTCGGCGCGCAGCAGGCGCTTGAGGCCGGTAGCGCCCCAGTAGCAGGCGACGCCAGAGACCATGCCGATGATGAAGGCGCCGCTGACGTCGACGAAGCCTGAGGCAGGGGTCACGGCCACCAGGCCTGCCACGGCGCCGGAACAGGCGCCCAGCAGTGAGGCACGCTTGCGCAGCAGGTATTCCGAAAACATCCAGGTCAGCGAGGCCACCGCGGCGGCGACCTGTGTCACCAGCATGGCCATACCAGCGCGACCATCGGCGGCCACCGCCGACCCGGCGTTGAAGCCAAACCAGCCGACCCACAGCAGCGACGCACCCAGCAGGGTGAAGCTCAGGTTGTAGGGGATGAAGGGCTCGTGGCCGTAGCCCTGACGCGGCCCCAGCATCCAGGCGCACATCAGGCCGGCGGCACCGGCGTTGATATGCACCACGGTACCGCCCGCGAAATCCAGCGCGCCCAGTCCGGCCAACCAGCCACCCGATTCCCAGACGCCGTGCGCGACCGGTGCGTATACCAGCAGGGACCACAGCGCGACGAACCACATCATGGCGCCAAACTTCATGCGCTCGGCGAACGCGCCGGTGATCAGCGCCGGCGTGATGATGGCGAAGGTCAACTGGAACATGACGAACACCGACTCGGGAATGGTCGGCGCCAGGTGGCTCACCGTGAGCATGGCGGCCTCCTTGTCGAAGCTCAGGCCGTTGAGCATCAGCCGGTCCAGTGACCCGATAAAGGGCGAGCCCGGCGTGAACGCCAGGCTGTAGCCCACGGCGACCCACAGCACGGTCACCAGCCCGACGATGGCAAAACTCTGCAGCGCGGTGCCCAGCACATTCTTCTTGCGCACCATGCTGGCGTAGAACAGCGCCAGCCCCGGTACCGTCATCAGCAGCACCAAGGCCGTCGAGACCAGCATCCAGGCGGTATCGCCGCTGCTGATCTGCGAACTGGGTACCAGCTGCGGGCCCGCGCCCACGGCCAAGCCCGGAGCGGCCGCCAACGCGGCCCAAGCCGCGATCAACCACCCCATACTGCGATGCCTGCTGCCGATCCTCATCGTTCCCCCGAATGAACGTTTTTGGGGCATTGCTTAGGACAACTTGTCGCCCCACAGGGCTTGAAGCACATTGGATGCCATCGTGATCAAACCGGGCCTGTCGTGGCGGTGATCGCACGATCAGCATTCGTCACCCGCCCATCCGAACTTGTCCGCCGCATGTCGATACCTCCTCTTCAAGGCTTCCCCCGATCCCGGTCTCGCCAGCGCGGCTGGATGTTTCCGGTGCTGGTCCTCGGCTTTCTGGTGGGGGCCGCGTTTTACTGGCTGGGCCGCGAAAGCCAGACACCTACGGCCGCGCCCGCTGCCGAACCGCGACCGGTGGTTGCGCGCAGCGATCTGGGCGCGTTTGAACGCAACAACATCGAGGTGTTTCAGGCGGTGTCGCCCTCGGTGGTGCACATCACCACTGTCGACCGCGCCACCAGCCTGTTCTCGCGCCGGGTCACCGAGCTACCGCGCGGCACCGGCAGCGGCTTCATCTGGGACGAGCGCGGCCACGTGGTCACCAATTTTCATGTCATCCAGGGCAGCGACGGCGCGCGCGTCACCCTGGCCGACCAGAGCAGCTATACGGCCGAACTGGTCGGCGTGTTTCCGGACCGTGATCTGGCGGTGCTGCGCATCGCGGTGGACAACAAGCCGCTGCAACCGATCATGGTCGGGCGCAGCGCCGATCTGCAGGTAGGGCAGGCGGTCTACGCCATCGGCAATCCGTTCGGGCTGGATCAGACCCTGACCACCGGCATCGTCAGCGCCATCGACCGCGAAATTGAATCGGTGACACGGCGACCGATCCGCGGCGTGATCCAGACCGACGCGGCGATCAACCCTGGCAATTCCGGCGGGCCGCTGATCGATTCTGCCGGGCGCCTGATTGGCGTGAACACCGCCATCTACAGCCCCAGCGGCGGCAGCGCCGGCATCGGCTTCGCCATTCCGGTGGACGAGGTCAATCGCATCGTGCCGAGGCTGATTCGCGACGGCCGCGTGATCCGGCCCACGCTCGGTCTATCGGCGGCACCGGCGGAGTTCAACCAGGCCCTGGGCCTGGACGCCGGACTGGCCGTGGTTGGGCTGGAGCCCGGTGGTCCGGCCGACCTCGCCGGCTTGAAGCCTTTCGAGCGCGACCGCAGCGGTGCCATCGTCGTGGGTGATCTGATCGTGGCGCTTAACGATCGTCCCGTGCGCCGCTTTGACGATTTGCTGGATCAGCTGGAACAGCATCAGCCGGGCGATCGCGTGAGCCTCAGCATCAAGCGCGGCAGCAAACTGCGCGAAGTGGACGTGGTCCTGGGCGCGCCTGAATAAAAACGGACGTGTCTAGGACCCGGTTTCGGCCGGGTGTTCTAGCAGCGATATCGGTTCGGCCGGGCGTGCTGCGCTGCTGCGCGTGCGCACCAACCGTCGCCGCTTCAGATACAGCATCCAGCCAGTGATCGCGAACAGCGGCATTGCCAGGCTCGCTACCATCATCACCAGTGTGCCGAACAGACCGAAGTAGCTGCCCTTGTGCAGCACGAACATGCTGCTGGTGAGTTTCTGGCCCGCGGGCTTGTCGTCGTAGCGCTCGTGCATCGCGACCGTGCCGTCTGCAAGGTGCAGCGTGATGCGATTGCTGGCGCGCTCGTGCGCGGGGTCGGCATCAAGGTAGTTGATGAGTAGCGGCTGATCCGCCGCCGGCAGGTTGAAGCTCGCGCTCGAAAACCCGGTCTGCGCGGTCTGGCGCAGGAACACCGTCCAGGCGGTCGCGAGCACTTCGTTGGCGGCGGCGGGCGCGTCGGGCGCGCGCATTGCCGGACGCTGCATGGGCTTGGAGCCGGCGAGCGAGTTGAGGCCGTCGCGATACCAGTCGTAAGACCACCACAGTCCGGTCAATGCCACCAGCAAGGTCGGCAGCAACAGCCAGGTAGCGACGACCTCGTGCAGGCTTTTCAGGAAGGGCCTGCTACGCAGGCGCCAACGCACCGAGAACCAGGCGTCGATATTTCTCCAGCGCCGCGGCCAGCGCAGATAAAGGCCGGACGCGGCCAGCACCAACAGGATCAGGGTGCTTGCGCCGGTGATCGCCTTGCCGCTGTCACCGGCTGCGAGCCGTCGGTGAACGTCCTCGAAGAAGTGCAGCGCGTCGTGTCCGCGCAGCGCATCCTCACTGCCCAGCAGCGCGCCGGTGTAGGGATCGGCGAAGAACACATCCATGCGCGGACGTGCATTGGATTGTGCCGATGCGCCCTCGCGCGGCTTGGAAAAAAAGCCGACCCGCGCAGCGCGGCCGGGAACGTTCGACACGCTGAGGGTACCGACGCGCCGATCCGGACTTTCCGCCGCCAGACGCTCCAGCAATTGCGGCGGCGTCAGCATGGCCTGCTCGCGTGCCGGCACTGACATGAGCGCTGGGTTGAGCGCGCGCAGTAGTTCGTTCTCGAACGACAGCATCGCCCCGGTCACGCCCATCACGGCCAGGACCAGGCCCGCACTGATGCCGAGTAGCCAATGCGACTGAAACAACACCCACTTGAGAGCCTTCATACCGGATCAGCGTTGTGTATTGGGGTCGGTGACGAAGCCGATCTTGCTCAGCCCGGTTCGCGCGGCCTCGCTCATGACTTCGGCGATGGGATCAAAGCGGGCGTTGCGATCAGCGTGAATATGGATTTCAGGGTGAACCGGCAAGGCGCTGGCCGCACGCATGCGCTGTGCTAGAAGCGCCGAATCCACCACCTCACCGTTCCAGTACACCGTGCCGCTGCCGTCGATGGCCAGCTGCACGTTTTCCACTTTCTGGATATTGGCGGTGCTTTCGGCCTTGGGTAGATCGATCTTGACCGCATGCGTCAGCAGCGGTGCGGTGATGATGAAGATCACCAGCAGCACCAGCATGATGTCGACCAGCGGGATCACGTTGATCTCCGACATGGGCGCGGAATTGGAACTGGAGTTAAAGCTGCCGAAGGCCATGGTTGTGCTCCTCAGGCGCGCTTCAGTGGCGCGACGTTGTTCGGCTGCGAATCGATCTTGGCGCCAGTGGCCAGGAAGGTGAACAGGTCGTGCGCAAATGAATCCAGGCGCGACAAGGTCATGCGATTGGCACGCACCAAAAAGTTGTAGCCGAGCACCGCGGGGATTGCGACGGCTAGGCCGATGGCCGTCATGATCAGCGCCTCACCGACGGGGCCGGCGACCTTGTCCAGGGTGCCGGCGCCGCTCATGCCGATGGCGACCAGCGCGTGATAAATGCCCCAGACGGTGCCGAGCAGACCCACGAAGGGTGCAGTGGAACCGATGCTCGCCAGAATGGTGAGACCCGATTCCATTTTCGCCGTGTCTTCATCGATGGTGCGCTTGAGGATGCGCGTGATGAAGTCCGACGAGGTGCCGGCCTCATCGAGTTTGTTGACGCCATGCCGCGCGTGATGCCGGTTCGCAATCAGCCCGTGGTAGGCCAGATGCGAGAACGGTTCGCGCGGATGGTGTTTCTCCACGTGCGCCGCGACCTCGTCCAGCGAAGGTGCGTTCCAGAAAAAATCCAGAAACTGCTCGGAGCGTCGCCGGGTGATGGCGTTGCCGATGGCCTTGGTCAGGATCAGATACCAGCTGGCGATGGACGCGAGCAGCATGGACACCAGGATGAACTTGGCCACGCCATCGGCGTGGGCCAGGAAGTGGGCGAAGCCAATCGCTTGGGTTGCATCGGTCATGAGGAGCTCAGATCGAAGTTGAGGGGAATGAGGACGTAGGCGGGAACGGCCACGTCTGCTTGTTTGGCCGGTACGAATTTCCACTGGCGTACCGCGTCGATGGCGGCGCGATCCAGCCGCGCGAAGCCGCTGCTACGTTCCAGTTCCACTGATTCTGCGCGGCCCATCTCGCTGACCCTGACGCGCAGCAGCACGGTGCCGGTTTCGCCGAGGCGCTTTGAGCTCAACGGATACGCGGGCGGTGGATTGTCCAGATACGCCGCGACGAAATTCGGCGGAATCACCGGGGCCGGTTCTGCCGCGGCAGCAGGTGGCGGCGGTGGCGCCTCGACCATGACGGGTTCGGGCGGTGGTGCGGTGATCGCTGCGGGCGCCGGGGTTTGCGCCGCAATCATCTGCGGTTTGGGCTTGGGCCGGTCTGGCACGGGCGTGGGCGGTGGCGGTTCCATCACCGGTTTCGGCGGTTCCGGCTGCGGCACCGTGATCATGCCGACCATGATGGGCGTGATGTCCTGCACCGCCTCACGCACGGCTTCGATCTGCATCAAACCCCACAGTCCCGCCGCGTGCAGACACAGGATGACCAGCAGCGCCGGCCAGCTGCGCTGTTGATCCCAGCTGCGAGCGTGTCGTGTGGTGGTCGTGCTCATACGTCGGCCCAGCGTCGTAACAGATTGTGATACACGCCAGTGAGTTGAATGCCGCTGGCATGATCCGGCATATCGCGGCCGAGCAGGCGGATCGCGTTGTCCATGTCGAACAGCAAGGCGCGCTGGCCGTCGTCACGCACCATACTCTGGATCCAAAAGAACGAGGCGTAGCGCGCGCCGCGTGTGACGGGGCGCACCTGGTGCAGGCTCGTTCCGGGATACAGCACCAGGTGACCGGCCGGCAGCTTCACGCTCTTGGCGCCGTAGGTGTCCTCGATCAGCAGCTCGCCGCCGTCGTATTCATCGGGCGCGCTGAGAAACAAGGTGGCGGAGACATCGGTGCGCACGCGGTGCGCGGTGCCCGCCACCGCACGCACCGCGTTGTCCACGTGCGTGCCGAAATTCCCGCCGCCGCGATAGCAGTTGAACAGCGGCGGGAAAATCTTCAGCGGCAGCGCCGCGGACACGAACAGCGGGTTGCCGTGCAGCGCCTTGAGGATGCGATCCCCGAGTTGCTGCGTGAGCGGATGCACCTCCGGCAATTGCAGATTGTGCTTGGCCTTGGCCGACTGATAGCCCGCGGTGATGCGTCCGTCCGTCCAGGCCGCCGCGTCCAGCGCGTGGCGGAACTCGGCGACCTCGGCGGTGTTCAGCACTTCCGGAATCTGGATCAGCATGGCTGGATCGTGGCGGGCGCGCTGGGTTCAGAACTCGTAGT
>JBQTJH010000195.1:0-3850 GCA_052387335.1 Panacagrimonas sp.
CAGGAGGGCAAGACCGTCAGCTCGATCGTCGACAACGCCCTGCTCAGCGAGGGCGTGCTCGTAGACCCTGAATCGCTGTCCAAGTCGCCGCATCTCCAGATCGTGGTGCGCGGGGTACCGGGCGACAAGGCCAAGTGGGTGACCAATCTGCTCGAAGTAGCCACCGCAGAACCCATGCTCAAGTTCGGCATGGGCTTTGTGCCCGGCGGCCAGGTCGTATCCGGGCTGAGTTCCAAGCTGGGCGAGCTGCTGAGCGACGAAATCAAGACCGAGAAAAAGCCCTGGGAGGAAAAGACCCTGCTCGGCCTGCGCTCCGATCAGGGCCTGGCTGAACTGGACGGGCGTCAGTTCGTGGTGTTGCTCAATTCCAGCACCATCGAACTTGAACGCCCGGCGCCGAACCTGCGGCGCTGCGAACGCTCGCTGTCCTCCACCGGCCTGTGCGACCAGAACGGCAAACCCTGGCTTCCGGCACAGGCTTACGTGCGCTTCGAGTTGGATGTCACCGACTTTCGCTCGATCAAGGATTTCATCGGTGCAGCGGTGTCGTGCGAGGCCGATGAAAGAACCTGGGCCGACTACCGCGCGCTGCTGGCCTCGGGCCAACTCGCTCGTCGACAGACTGAGTACGAGCGTCATCTTCTGGCGCGTGGCGATATCCTGCTGCAGGCGCGACGTTCACAGAACGAGTTGGCAAGCTGGCGTCGCGGCGGCCGTCTGTTGCAACTGGCCCAACAGGCGGCCTTGCTGCAACGTCCCGATGACGGCTATTGGATTGAGCACTACCGCGAACGCGCGCTGCAGATCGAGACCTGCGTGCGCACCGCCGCGATTCGCGGCCAGTCGCAGTACGCTGCGATTTGGGATCACGCTACCGCCCTGTTCGCACGCGCGCAGTCGTATTCGGACTGGACCCGTGCGCTGGCCGGCACCGCCGACCCAGAAGCACCGGCCTTGCGCGACGCCGAACGCGAGCTGGGTCAGCTACGCCAGCTGATGACCGTGCCCGAGTTGCGCAGCCTGGATAGCGAAAGCCTGGAGAGCCTGAGCAGCCTGGACGCGCAGCTGCAGCAGATGCTCAAGCCGGTGTACGAGCGCGCCATCGAGCGCGTGCTGGAAAGCCAGGATAGCGACGAGGGCAAACGCCAGCGCCTCACTGACCTGATGACGCGCAGCGCCTGCACCAGCTGCCGCGAGGTTCTGGCGCCGCAGATCCAGCAGCTGCAGCACCGCATTGCCCAGCAGGCTCAGGCCGCAAGCGTCGTGCCTGTGACTGATGCGGCGGTCGTGCCTGTTACGGCGCCGGCTGCCGAGGTCACGCCCTCGGCAGCACCAACGCCAACGCCCGCTGTGACGCCTTGAACGGCTAAGGTGACAGCGCGCGTGGGCTGGGAGCGCGCCAGGGGTTTGCCGCACAATGCGTGGACTCTTTTTCGTCCTGCGCCCATGTCCAATCCCTTCGATCTCACCACCTCCCTGATCGCCAGCAGTCTTCGCGGTTGGCGCGGCACCGCGGCGTTCAAGCCCATGACACGCCAGCCTGTGCAGTTGCTGGAGCTGTACGAATTCGAAGCCAGTCCCTACTGCCGGCTGGTGCGCGAAGTGCTGACCGAGATGGATCTGGACGCGATGATCTATCCCTGTCCCAAGAACGGCACGCGCTTCCGGCCCAAGGTCGAAGCGCTTGGGGGCAAACAGCAGTTCCCCTTCCTGGTGGACCCAAACACCGGCGCGCAGATGTATGAATCGACCGACATCATCAACTACCTGCGCAGCCAGTACGGCGACGGCCGGCCTGCGCCGCGCGGGCTTGCGCGTGGCCTGGGCCTGACCGGGTCGTATCTGGCTACGGTCAGCCGTGTCATCGGGCGCATTCGCGGTGCTATCGCCCGGCCGTCGCGTGCGCCGGATCAAGCGCTGGAGCTGTATAGCTTCGAATCCAGCCCTTACTCGCGCCCAGTACGCGAGCTGATGAGCGAGCTGGAGTTGCCGTATCGCTTACGCAATTTCGCCAAGTCCTGCTGGGAAGAAATGGGCCCGCCGCTGGTGCGCAAGCGCTTTTTTCCCAACGCGCCGCTGACCAATCCCAACCGCATCCGCATGCTGCAGCTGACGGGTCGTCTGCAGGTACCGTACCTGGTGGATCCCAACACCGGCACGGCGATGTACGAGTCGAGCGACATCATGCGCTACCTGATTCGGACCTACGGCCTGTAGCGCCTGCCCCTTGAATCAGGCCTGGGGCATTTTTGGCGCGGTCGCGCTGGCGCATGCGCTGGGCGTGGCCAGCCCGGGCCCTGACTTCGCCGTGGTGCTGCGGCAGACCTTGATGTTTGGCCGCCGTATTGGCGTGATGACCGCGCTGGGCATCGGCAGTGGAATCCTTGTTCACGTCGCCTGGGGTCTGTTCGGCCTGGGCTGGGCGGTGCAGCGTTGGCCCGGTCTGATCGACCTCATGCGACTGGCAGGTGCCGCGGTGCTGCTGTGGATAGGGCTCAGCGCACTGCGGTCACGCCCGCTCACCGACGATGACGCGCCGCAGGCCGGTACCGCGCCCACGCCCTCCGCGCCGCGCGCCTACGCGCTGGGACTGGTCACCAATCTGCTCAATGCCAAGGCCTTCCTGTTTTTTGTAGCGCTCGGCTCAGGCGTGATCGCCGCAGGTGCAACACCGGCGCTGCGCGTCGTGCTCGGTGGCTGGATGGTGCTCGCGACCGCGGGCTTCTTCAGCTTCGTTGCGTTTACGGTGGGTCATGCAGGTATACGCGTCCGCCTGCGCCGGCATGCGCATCACATCGATCAAGCCATGGGTCTGATCCTGGTCGCACTCGCGATCAGCCTTCTGCTTGGCTCGTAGGGCCACCCGATTCAATGGCAAGCTCCACGGATGTACAGCTTCCGTACCCTGCGCGTGATTGCGCTCGTGCTACACCATCCTTCGGCCGTCCTCCTCGCGGTGCAGCTACTGAGCCTGCTGCTGTATCCGCTGTTGGACAGCTCGCCTGCGGGGCGCGCGGTGCTCGCGGTGCTCGCGGTGTTCGGCCTGATCGTGCTGGGCGCGGCCTTGCAGATCGTGCGGCGCAGCCCTTGGATGACCTGGCTGGGCGTGCTGCTGTCCGTCCTGGTCTTGAGTCTGCATGGCATCAACGCCGTCTGGCCCAGCGCGCATCTGGATCTGGGCGCCGCCGCGCTGCTGTCGGTGTTCTATTTCTACGCCGCGGGTGCGCTGATCGCCTACATGCTGCAAGACGACATTGCCACCGCCGACGAACTTTTCGCGGTCGGCGCCACCTTCACCTTGCTGGCCTGG
Organism: Panacagrimonas sp.; assembly: GCA_052387335.1. Lineage (GTDB taxonomy): Bacteria > Pseudomonadota > Gammaproteobacteria > Nevskiales > Nevskiaceae > Panacagrimonas. The sequence continues at coordinate 3,311 of JBQTJH010000195.1, forward strand.
GCTTTCGCACATCTGTTCTTCCTGTGCCAGGCCCTGGTCCCCGATAGCTTTGTCGGCGCGACTCACCCGGGCGAAGCGCGCAGCTGGATGGAGCTGTTGTTCCTGAGTTTCACCGTGTTGTCCGGCGTTGGACTGGGGGACATCCTGCCGATGGCACCGATGGCGCGCGCACTGGTGATGATCGAAGAATTTGCCGGCGTGATGTACATCGCGCTGGTGGTCTCGCGCCTGATCACGATGACCGCGAACGCGAGGCGCAAGGCATGACTGCGGACGCGCCGCTGCATATCTGCTTCACGCTGAGCCTTAGCGCCGCGAGCGGGCTGGTGTTACGCGAAGGCATCGTCACTGTGCTCGGTGATGATTGCGCTGCGCTGCACCGCTATCGCCTGCATGACGGGGCTGCGCTGCCTTCCATCCCGCTGCTCGGATTGCCGGTCGACGCCGTGCTTGCCAAGGCGGACAAGCCGGATCTTGAAGCGCTGGTCGATCTTGGTAACGGCGCGCTGCTTGCTTTGGGTTCGGGCTCGCGTCCAAACC
>JBQTJH010000196.1:0-20571 GCA_052387335.1 Panacagrimonas sp.
GTTCTGGGCGCGCCGGCGTCCGCCGGCCGGGCAGGGAGGTGGTGCGCGCCCGTACGCGGGGTTCGGCGCAGCGGGGCCGGGAGTCGGTGGTCGGGAAACGCCCCGGCCCGGCTGCGCCGCACCGGGCTACTGATTTCTACAGCGCTTCACTATCTGCACCCACAGTACGAAGCCGGCACAAGCCGCCACGCTGATCAGCAACTGGTCCAGGCGCGGCGGCAGAATCACCACAAAGCCCTGGTTCTTGAGCAGCTGCGAAAAGCTCGACACGCAGAACGGCATCAGGAACAGGCGGAAGGTTGGCCAGGGATCGATCCGGCGAAAACCGTCGCGATTCACGCTCAGCACCAGGGCCACACCAATCACCGCGCTGATACCCAGCGCATTGAGCCAGATGCGCGGCGCCGGGTCGAAGTGATGCAGCAGCGTCACCAGATACCAGATCAGATAACACCACAGCACGGTCTTGCCCAGGCTCAGCGCGGCGACATAGTCCAGCAGCGGCGCCGCGACGCGCATTCAATGCGTATCGCAATCGGCCAGGAACTGGATCAGCTCCTCACGCAGTCGGTAGTAGTCCGGGTGCTCCAGCAGCGCCTTGCGCGTGCGCGGCCGGGGTAGATCAACCTCCAGAATCTTGCCGACCTTGGCGCTGGGCCCGCTGGTCATCATGACCACGCGATCCGCCAGCAGGATCGCCTCGTCGACATCGTGCGTCACCACAATCGCCGTGAGCTTGGTGCGCGTCCACACGTCCATCAGCACCTCTTGCAGATCCCAGCGCGTCAGCGAATCGAGCATGCCGAAGGGCTCGTCCAGCAGCAGCATCTTCGGCGACAAGGCGAATGCGCGCGCAATACCCACACGCTGCTTCATGCCGTTGGAAAGTTCGGACGCCTTCTTGTTGAGAGACTCCGACAAACCCACGCGGCCCAGATAGTGCTCGGCGATCTCGCGCCGCTCGGCCACGGCGATATGCGGGAACACCTGATTCACGCCGAGCATCACGTTGTCGATGGCGCTCATCCACGGCACCAGGCTCGGCGCCTGGAACACGATGCCGCGGTCAGGGCCAGCCTCGTGCACCTCGCGCCCGTCGAGCACGATCACGCCTTCGCTGATGTCGTTGAGGCCGGCCATCATCGACAGCACGGTGGACTTGCCGCAGCCCGAGTGACCGATGATCGAGACGAACTCGCCTTGGCGCATCTTCAGCTCAAAGCCATCGACCACTTTCACCGGGCCCTTGCGCGTCGGATAGATCTTGGCGACCTGGCTGAACTCCACATAGCGGTGCGGCTGCGTCGCGACACGCTTTTTCTCGTTCTTCAGCGCCTTCGGATGATCGTCGCTGGTGGTCGGCACCTGCGGCCGCAACTCGACGACCTTGCCCGAGCTGCCCGCCTTGCCGCGCGCACCAGCCTCGATCAGGTACTGGGTGATCTCCCTGCGCAGCTTGATGAAGCCCGCGCTGTGATTCATCGCGCGTCGGTCACGCGGGCGGTCCAGGTTCACGATGAATTCGGGTCCAAAGCGCGCACCGCGACCGCCGATCCCCGGATCGAGCGGGATCACGCGATCCGCCATCAGCAGGGCTTCATCCACGTCATTGGTGATCAGCACGCAGGTCTTGCGATCACGCCCCCAGATCTCGACGATCTGGTCTTGCAGCTTGGCACGCGTGAGTGCGTCGAGCGCGGACAGCGGCTCATCCAGCAACAGCACGTCCGGATTCGCCGCCAATGCACGCGCCACCGCCACACGCTGACGCATGCCGCCGGACAACTCGGCCGGTCGCTTCAACATGGCAGGAGTAAGGCCCACCATGTCCACGTATTTCTCGACCCGTGCCACGCGCTCGGCTTTCGGCAAATCGCCAAACACCGCGTCCACCGACAGCGCCACGTTCTCGCGCACGGTCATCCACGGTGCCAGTGAGTAGCTTTGGAACACCAGACCACGATCCGGCCCTGGCCCCGCTACCCGCACGCCCTTGAGCAGTACCTCGCCCGAATCAGGTTCGAGCAGGCCGGCCATCAGTGAAACCAAGGTGGTCTTGCCCGTACCGGAAAATCCGACGATGGCGACGAACTCGTTGTCGCGAATGCTGAGATTGATGTCCTCCAGCACGCGTGTGAGATGTTTGCCGCTGCCGTATGACTTGGCAACGCCGCGCAGTTCCAAACAGACCGACCTCAGCGCAGGCATTGAATGCGGCTCAGCCAACGACGACAAGGCTTGAGGCAAACTCATTTGAAAAGACTCTTCAGCCGCGGATTACGCGGATAAACGCGGATCAAACATGATGGAATAAATCCGCGTTTATCCGCGCAATCTGCGGCCAACACTTCTGTAATCACTGCACCGGCTCCCCGAAGCTCGCCAGCGCCTGCAAGGTGGCCATGATGCGGTCGAGCAGAAAGCCGACGATGCCGATGGTGAACACCGCCACCATGATGCGCGCGAGCGACTGACTGCTGCCGTTCTGGAATTCATCCCAGACGAATTTTCCCAGGCCCGGGTTCTGCGCCAGCATCTCGGAGGCGATCAGCACCATCCAGCCCACGCCCAGCGACAGACGCAGGCCGGTGAAAATCAGCTTGAGCGAGGACGGCAGCACAATCTTGCGCACCTTGGTGAACCAGCTCAGCTTGAACACGCGCGAGACGTTGATGAGGTCCTTGTCCACAGACGCCACGCCGACCGCGGTATTGATCAAGGTGGGCCACAGCGAGCACAAGGTCACGGTGATGGCCGAGATCAGAAAGGATTTCTGGAACATCGGATCGGCGCTGACATACACCGCGCTCACCACCAACGTGACGATCGGCAACCAGGCCAGTGGCGACACTGGCTTGAACAACTGAATCATCGGATTGAGCGCGGTCTGCACCGTGGGTGACAGTCCGCAGACGATGCCCAGCGGAACCGCCACCACGGTGGCAATCAGAAAGCCGGTGAAGACGGTGAACAAGCTGGTGTAGATCTGATCGATATACGTGGGCTTGCCCGTCCACGGCCGGATACTGACTTCGGCCTTGGGGTCGGCCGCCAGTGCCTGTGCATTACGCTGTGCCTGCCGCTGATAGAACGCCTCGGCCTTGTCGCGTTCCACGCGATGCTCGTCCAGCAACTGTCCGGTCGCCTGCCACACCGCCAAGGGCCCCGGCAGCGCGCCAAGACTGGTCTGCACCGACTTGGCCAACGCCCCCCATAGCAGCAGGAAGATCAGCATGGCCAGCAGCGGCACACCGATCTTGCGCAGAATCTCGCGCAGCTGCTCCCTGGGATCCTCGCCGGCGGCGAGGCGCAGCATGGGTACAAACCACGTCAGGCCAGATTTATTGAGGATGTTGACGGTGTGGTTGAGCATCACGGCGCCTCGCTGCCCTTCAGGCCGATCTTGAATTGATCGAGGTAGGCATTGGGCTTCGTGCCGTCGTAGCTCAGGCCGTCGATGAAGGTGGTGTGCGCGGGCGAACGAAAGCCGGTTTCCTGCGCAAAATCCGGGAAGTCCGCGGCCTTGAGCTTGCCTTCGGCGATCAGCGCCTTGGCGGCCTGCGCATAGATGTCAGGTCGGAAGACCTTTTTGGCCACGTCCATGTACCAGCTATCCGGCTTGGCCTCGGCGATCTGGCCCCAGCGGCGCATCTGCGTCAGATACCAGACCGCGTCCGAGTAATACGGATAGGTGGCGTGATAGCGGAAGAACACGTTGAAGTCGGGCGCCGGACGCTTGTCGCCCTTCTCGTACTCGAACACGCCGGTCATGCTGTTGGCGATGACCTCGTAATCGGCTCCGACATAGGTCGGCGCCGAAATGATCCGCGCTGCCTCCTGGCGATTGGCGTTGTCGTTCTGATCCAGCCAGTAGCCGGCGCGGATCAGGGCCTTGACCACGGCGATATGCGTGTTGGGGTTGGCATCGGCCCAGGCTTGGCTGACGCCGAAGACCTTTTCGGAAATATTGTTGCGCACCGCGTAGTCGGCAATCACCGGCACGCCGATGCCCTTGAACACCGCCTGCTGGTTCCAGGGCTCGCCGACGCAATAGCCGTAGATGGTTCCCGCTTCCAGGGTCGAGGGCATCTGCGGCGGCGGCGTCACCGAAATCAGCACATCGCCGTTGATCTGGCCGCCGACATCGCCCTTGGCCGGCGCATAGAAACCGGGATGGATGCCACCGGCCGCCAGCCAGTAGCGCATCTCGTAGTTGTGCGTGGACACCGGAAACACCACGCCGAGATTGAACGGCTTGCCCTGCTTCTTGTAGTCGGCCACCACCGGCTTGAGGGCGTCGGCCTTGATCGGATGTACCGGCTTGCCGTCAGCGAGCGGAATGTTCTTCTTCATCTCCGCCCACACCGCGTTGGACATGGTGATGGCATTGCCATTCAAGTCCATGGTGAAGGCGGTGATGATGTCGGCCTTGGTACCAAAGCCGATAGTGGCGCCCAGCGGCTGACCGGACAGCATGTGCGCACCGTCCAGCTCGCCGGCAATCACACGGTCCAGCAAGACCTTCCAGTTGGCCTGTGCTTCGAGCGTGACGAACAAACCCTCGTCCTCGAAATAGCCTTTCTCATAGGCGATGGCCAGCGGCACCATGTCAGTGAGCTTGATGAAGCCGAATTTCAGATCGGTCTTTTCAAGCTTGAGTGATGCGGCGGCGGGCGGGCTGCTGGCAGGTTCTGCCGCCGGCGGCGTCTTGTCCGGTCCGCAGGCGCTCAGTCCCGCCACGGCTGCCAGCATCAGGGAACCGGCGAACACGCGCAGCGCGTGACGACGACCGATCCGTACGCGTGCGGGATGGCGGTTTGCATCGTGGTTCATCGAAATCCTCTCGTCCAAAAAAATGTCCACGCGCGATAGCGGAATGATCCGCATCGCGCGTGGACACCCTTGTCCTTGCCACGGATTCGCCCGTAGCCGCGTACCTCCACCACCACCTGTGCGTCCGGGCCCACGTTGGCCCGCGTTGCACTATTTATGCAGCATGTGCCGTGCCAGCCCTGATGCCCCGTTTGGTGGCGCATGAGCGCTGAAAAAAGCTCGCCAGCGCGAGCACTCGAACCAAAGCCGTGCAGATAAGCTGATTTGATCCAGTTCAGCGCTCGCCACGTGGCGAGGAGTCACTCAGGATCGTTCACCTCAGGCCGCCACCACCGCCGGATGTCCCTGGCGCTCGTGCAGGAAGCGCAGGATCTCGGCGCGCAGATGGTTGTAGTGAGCGTTGTCGGCCAGTTCGATGCGGCGCCGCGGCCGCGGCAGGTCGATGCTCAGCACCGCACCGACCGTCGCCGCCGGTCCATTGGTCATCATCACCACGCGATCTGACAACAGCACCGCCTCATCCACATCGTGCGTGATCATCACCACCGTGCTGCCGGTCTTGGCCTGGATCTCCATCAGCGAGTCCTGCAGGTTGGCGCGGGTCAGCGCGTCGAGTGCGCCGAAAGGCTCATCCATCAGCAGCACCTTGGGCTCCATTGCCAGCGCGCGGGCAATGCCCACGCGCTGCTTCATGCCGCCGGAGATTTCGTTCGGTCGCTTGTCACGCGCGTGGGTCAGGCCCACCAGTTCCAGCGCCGCCTCGGTACGCGCCTTGAGCTGCGCCCTGGATTCGGCGGCGCCGAACACGCGCTCCACCGCCAGATACACATTGCCGTAACAGCTCAACCACGGCAGCAAGGAATGGTTCTGAAACACCACCGCACGCTCGGGGCTAGGCCCGTCGATTTCACGACCGGCCAGCACCGCACCACCGGCAGCGGCGGGCACCAGTCCGGCAATCACATTGAGCACGGTGGACTTGCCGCAGCCGGAATGGCCGATGATGGTGACGAACTCGCCCTTGTCGACCTTGACGTCCACATCACGTACGGCGACGAAGCTGGTGCCGCGAGTCTTGAAGATGACGGAGAGGTTGTCGATTTCGAGGTAGGTGGTCATGCGGGTCTCCAAAAAGTCTTTAGCCGCGGATTTCGCGGATCAACGCGGATTGGTTTCAATGCTTTTATCCGCGTTCATCCGCGAAATCCGTGGCCAGTTGCTTCAGCGGGTTCGATAGTCAAATCGATTGGCGATGAGCGTCATGCCCTGCTCGATCAGCAGACCGACGCAGCCGATCACCAGGATGGCAATCAGGATGTGTTCCATGTTCAGGTTGTTCCACTCATCCCACAGCCAGAAGCCGATGCCGACGCCACCGGTGAGCATCTCGCTCGCGACGATCGCGAGCCAGGCCACGCCGAGTGCGAGCTTGGCGCCGGTCAGCACGTACGGGATCGACGCCGGCAGCAGGATGCGTGTGAACACCTTCCACTCGGACAGCTTGAGCACGCGCGCCACGTTCAGATAATCCTGCGGTACGCTGGCCACACCGAGCGCGGTGTTGATCAGCATGGGCCAGATGGCGCAGATGAAGATGGTGAAGATCGCCGCAGGATTGGCCGCCTCGAACACCGCCAGACCAATCGGCAACCAGGCCAGCGGTGACACCGGACGCAGCAAGCTGACAATGGGTTGGAACGCGCGGTTGAGCAGCGCAAACCGGCCGAGCGCAAAACCCAGCGGGATGCCGATGAGGGCGGCCATGCCGAAGCCCTGCGCCACACGACCCAGCGAGGCCAGCAGATTCCAGCCGATACCCTGATCATTGGGTCCGGCGTTGTAGAACGGATCGGAGAACAAGGCCACGGCGGCGCTGAACGTGGTGTCCGGGCCGGGCAGATAGTCCGAGCCACGCGAGATCAGCGCCCACACCAGGATGAAACCGGCAATGCCGATCAGCGGCGGAAGCACCCTGCCCAGCACGGCGCGCAGCCGGAGTGCGACGGCGGATACCGGCGCCGGCAGTTTCAGCGGTGGTGTGCGGCGCGGCGTGCTTGAGGTTGGGGCATCGTTGGCGGGCGCCGGTGCATGCATGTCAGTCATGGGCGTCGCGTCGGGTTTCGAGAATTTCAGTAGTGCGGCCATGTTGAAGTCCTGAGGTAAAAGCCCTCTCCCGGTGGGAGAGGGGTTCTAAATCACACGGGATCACGCCTTGATCTTGAACCCGTTCGCGTACTCCGCTGCCTTTGATGGATCAAAGACCGTGCCGTCGAACAGCGTCTCGGTTTTCATCGTGCTGCTGGGCACCGAAATGTTCAGAGCCTTGGCCACTTCGGTGTACAGCGCGGTCTGGTTCACCGCGCTGGCAATACCCAGATAATCGACATCCGCTTTGAGCAAACCCCAGCGACGATGCTGGGTCAGGAACCAGGCGCCATGCGAGACATAAGGGAAATTGACCTCGCCATCCATGAAGAACTTCATGTAGTCCGGGTCATCCCACTTCCGTCCCAGGCCATCTTCGTACTTGCCCTGCAAGCGCCCCGCGATGACGGGCGCCGGCGCATTGACATAGGACTTGCCGCCGATGATCTCGCTGACCTTGTCGCGGTTGCTCATGGTGTCGATGTGCTTGGACGCCTCAAGCACCGCCGCCATCATGGCGCGCGTGGTGTTGGGGTACTTGTCGACAAACTCCTGGGTCGTCCCCAGCACTTTCTCCGGATGGTTCTTCCAGATCGCCTGCGAGGTGGTGGCGGTGAAGCCGATCTTGTCGAAGATGGCGCGTGCGTTCCAAGGTTCACCCACACAGAAGCCGTCCATGTTGCCGACGCGCATATTGGCCACCATCTGCGGCGGTGGAATGACGATGTTCTTCACATCGCGGAAGGGATCAATACCGTTGGCCGCTAGCCAGTAGTACAGCCACATGGCGTGCGTGCCGGTGGGAAAAGTCTGGGCGAAGGTGAATTCGCGATCCTTCTTGTCCACCGCCTTCTTCAGAGAGGCACCATCCTTGATGCCCGCCTCGGCCAGCTTCCTGGACAAAGAGATGGCCTGACCGTTGACGTTGAGGCTCATCAGGATCGCCATATCCTTCTTCTGCGATCCAATGCCCAGATGCGCGCCGTACATCAGGCCGTACAACACATGCGCAGCGTCAAGCTGACCCAGCAGCAGCTTGTCGCGCACCGCCGCCCAACTCGCTTCCTTGGAAATGGTGACGTTGAGGCCGTACTTCTTGTACAGGCCCAGCTCGCCGGCCATGACTACGCTGGCGCAATCGGTGAGCGGGATGAAGCCGATGCTGAGATCAGTTTTTTCGGGCTTTCCAAAATCGGCGGCATAGGCGTTCTGCAGAAACATCGGCGCCACACCGCCGAAGATCGAGGCGGCGGCAAATGCCGCGGAGCTGCGCAGGAAGTCGCGCCTTGCGGGACTGACAATATCGATGGGCATAGTCATGTTCGGTTCTCGATCAGAATTTGTATTCGGCGTAGAGCCAGGTCTTGTCGGTATCGACGGACCGGCCGCCGACCACCGGGAAGTCATCCGCTGCGTAGGCCGCGTACTTGGCGCTGAGCACAGGTTTTCGATCAGGCTGTAGCTCGCCAGCAGATTGATTTCCGAGCCGTAGTCCGTGCTGCCTTCGTCGGCCTTGAACTCGTGGTACACGGCGGTGAGGCTGGTCTTGCCCAGGTTTGCGCCCAGCGACAGATACGTGCGCACCAAGCCGTTGAGCGGTGTGATCAGAAACTGATCTGCCCAACCCTGGAACGCGTGCGCGGTGGCCAGCGGGGTTTGGAAGCTGTACGCGCCATCGCCTTCCAGAATCTCGTGACCGAGCGTGGCCTTGAGCTTGCCCTTGGCCACGCCGGCCTCGATCAGGGTGTAGGCGGCATCGACGGTGCCAGGCGCATCCTCGTAATCCTTCTGATCTGCGTATTCCAGCGCGTAGGACAGCGTGAAGCTGCTGACCGGCACCGCGCCCGCTGCGCGCAGACCGACGGTCTGCGTGTCCTGGAACAGCCGCGCCGGGGCACCCACCGGAATGTCGTCAAAATCCAGCAGATAGGCGTATGCGACGATGCTCAGCGTCTTGGGAATCACGCTGATGGCCGCGTTCAGTAGATGTCCCTTGATGTCCACATCATTGTCATTGCGCAGATTCGTCACCGCTGGATCGGGGTTGGTGTCGAACGCAAAGAAGCGGAACGAATTGACGTTGGTCAGATGGGCATAGCTGAAGCTGGTCTTGGGAATCAGGCTGCTGGTCACCAGCGCGGCGTCGTAGGTCATCTCGGTCTGGCGCCAGCCCACATTACCGACGCTGCGTTGGTTATCCAGCAGGATGCGCTGGCGTCCGAGCTTGATCTGCGTCTTGGGCAGACCCGAGTAACGAATCCAGCCCTGATTCAGTTCAGTGCTCGTCGCATCGGCCACGACCGGGTACTCGGTTTCGCCGTTGATGAAGCTATTGAAATGATCCTGGCCGAGCACGCTCAGCCCTTCGTATTCGAGCTGGCCGTCAATCTCGTTCCACTTGCCCGTGGTGTAGCCCAGGCGCGTGCGAATGGTCAGCGCATCGGCCTCGTTTTCAGTGATCGGCGCGGCCAGGGGATCGTCGAGCTTCACGTGCTCGTAGCGCAGACGTACATCTAGATTGGGTGTGCCGCCCGACAGATTGAAAGGCAGATTCGTCAATGGATCTGCTGCCAGTGTAATCGTCGATGACCACAACAGCGCCGCGCCCGCTGCGGCTCGCAAGGTTTGAACGTGCATAGATCGAGTGAGACTCCCTGATTTGCTGCGGGCAAAGAAAAAGGCGTCCATCCTCGCCGGCCGTGTCTGGCCTGCGGGATGGACGCCTTTGCCCAAGTCAATTAGTCAGCCGCGCCGTGCGTCGACCCTCGTTGGTCGCACCGGATCTTTTCTAAATCCGGTAAGCACGTCGTACTGTGTTTTTACAGCTTGCGCTGCCCCTTCTCTAACGCAAACCCTGTGCCAGCGGCCAGAACGCAGCCGGCTAGTGCGCGACCGAACTCACCGAGGTGGCCATCGCACTGGCCTGACCGTGTAGGCGCAGGCGATAGCTGGAATGCACGGTGGAATCAGCATCCAGCGCGTCGCGCGTCTGACCCCAGCGCTGCATCTGTGCCAGAAACCAGTGCGCGTCATCGTGGTGCGGCGACAGCATCTGTCCGGCCCCGAAAATGAAATGCGAACCCAGGGGATCCGCACCGTCATCGCTCAAGGCCGCGCGCAGGGTTTCGGCGGGCGCAGTGATGAGCCGGGCGTCGATCAGCATCTGCGCCGCCTCGGCCCGGTGTCCGGGTTGTTCCAGCCAGCGTCCGGCCTCGATCAGCGCGGCCACCAGCGACAAATGCGCGGCCGGATGCAGGGTTGCCCAGGAACGCGTCACGCCCAGCACCTTTTCGGCGCAGCCCGGGCGAATCATGTGCGTGGCCAGCAGCCGCTGACCGATACCCTCGGCCTCCGCTGCCATGCCCCAGGGCGCACCCACGCAGTAACCATCGATGCGTCCCTCGCGCAGGTGCTGCAAGACCAGCGGCGGCGGAATCACGATCAGGCTCACATCCCGATCCGGATCGATACCATTCGCCGACAGCCAGTCGCGCAGCAAATAGTGGTGCGTGGAGAACGGAAACACATGGGCGAATACGCGACGCGGACGGCCGTGCAGGCGGTCCTGCTCGATCACGCGGCGCAGCGCCGCGCCGGCCGCCACCGGCTCCGGCGCGGGCGCCTGCATCTGCTCGAACAGGCTGCGCGACACGGTGATGCTGTTGCCGTTGCGCGACAGGGTCAGCGCCGTCTCCATCGGCACGCCAAGGTGATCTGCGCCGATATTCGCCGCCAGCGGCATTGGCGCCAGCAGCTGCGCGGCGTCGATCTGGCCCACGGCGAGCTTGTCGCGAATGCCGGCCCAGGACGATTCCAGACTCAGGCTCACGTCCAGGCCCTGCCCTTCGAAAAAGCCGAGGTCGCGTGCCACCAGAAACGGCGCGGCGTCGGCCAGCGGCAACATGCCCAGCCGAAGCTTGCGGCGCTTGAATGAGGGCGCTTTCACAGCAGCTCCGCCGCGGCAATCAGCGAGCGAGCCACCTCGCCCAAGCGGATGTTGCGATCCATCGCCATTCTCCTCAGGGTTTCGTACGCCGTGTTTTCGTCCATGCCGCGGCGCTTCATCAGCAGGCCCTTGGCCTTTTCCACGTCACGGCGGTCGGCGAGCTTCAATTTGGTGCTGGCCAGTTCCTGCTTGAGACCCTGGAATTCCTGAAAGCGGGCAATGGCCACCTCAATCACCGGCTGCAGGCGGCCCGGCGTCATGCCGTCCACCACGTAGGCTGATACGCCGGCGCGCATGGCGCGGCGGATGGTTTCCGAATCCGAATTCTGCGCAAACAGCACGATCGGCCGCGGCCGGTCGCGCGAGATCTGGCCCAGCGACTCCAAGGTGTCGCGGCTGGGGCTGTCCACATCAATCAGTACGATGTCCGGGTGCAGGCTGTCCACCGCACCGAGGATGTCGTCGGTATCCAGCAGTCGCCCGATCACCTGGTGCCCGGCCGCGCTCAGGGCCGCGTCGAGCTGGCCCATGCGGTCTTCGTTGTCGTCCACAAGCATGACGCGCACGGTTCGGTCACTACCCCATTTTTTGTCTGAGCCTTGTCGAGCAATAAGCATGCCCTTTGCTGGGGCGCTGTATTGGGTGCGACCGGCGGCCGTGCGCGTTGGCAGGACACGGCACGCTTTTGGCGTATTGAACAATGGATCAAGCGAGGCAGCGCCGCCACGCTCATGCAATTCATCGAACACGGTGAAACGCGAACAAGGTGGGTCCGCAGGACAACGAACGTCCTCTGCGTCAAGCAGTGGGCGTTTTTTTGTGTCCGGAGGAGCCGGCGTAACAGCCTGCGGGATCAACCGATGAAGGAATCAGGGCAATGGCTTTCAGCAATGAGCGGGTGCATCACCCCATCACTGCGTTCCGGCCTGGGGTCGTCAGACCTGTGACCAGCCTGCGCGTGATGTTGGTTGACGATAACGACGCCCGTGCGGCGTTTGTGACCCAGGCCCTGCTGGCCACGGGTAATGACGTGGTCGCGCGGCTGTCCTCGTCCGAGGATCTACTGGCCGCGGTCCGAAGAGTGCAACCGGACGTGGTGCTGGTGGACATGGACAATCCAGCGCGCGACGTGCTCGACAACTGCGCGGCCGTGACCCAGCAGGTGCCCAAGCCGATCGTGTTCTTCGCCAACAACTCCGACCCGGACATGATTGCCGAGGCGGTACGCGCCGGTGTCAGCGCTTACGTGGTGGACGGCCTCAGCGAGCCGCGCCTGCGCCCGATTCTGGACGTGGCCATCGCACGCTTTCGCGAACACCAGAAGCTGCGGTCCGAACTCGAAGACATGCGCACACGCCTGGCCGACCGCCGCGACGTGGAACGCGCCAAGGCCACGCTCGCCAAATTGCGCAAGCTCGATGAGGCGGCGGCCTATGCCCTGCTTCGGCGCAGCGCCATGACGCGGCGCATCACCATCGGCGAGGCTGCACGCACCGTGCTGGCGGCGGCAGAACTATTCGACACCCCGGATGAGACATGAAGCCGGAGCGTCACTTCCGGCCTGAGCTGACGCAGGTCACCGTTGGCTACATGCCGCTGCTGGATTCGGCCCCGCTGATCTGGGCGGCGCACCGCGGGTATTTTCACGCGGCGGGCCTAAGCGTGAGCTTGATGCGCGAAGTGTCCTGGGCCTCGCTGCGTGATCGCCTGGCCTACGGCGCGCTCGACGCCGCGCAGTGTCTGGCGCCCATGCCGATGGCGGCGAGTCTCGGTGCAGACGGTGTGGGCGTGCCGCTGGTGACGGGACTGTGCCTGTCGCAGGGCGGATCGGCCATCACCCTGTCGCGCAGCGTGGCGCAACGCATCGGCCTGAACGCGAGCATGGATCCGCTGGACAGTGCACGCGCCGTGGCGCGTTACATCCACAGTGGTGGACGCTTGCGGCTGGCGCATGTGTTTGCGTTTTCCATGCACCACTATCTGTTGCGCGACTGGCTGGCGCTGGGCGGTATTGACAGCGATACCGACGCCATTGAGTTTCGCGTGGCACCGCCGCCACAGATGGTGCGTCTGCTCGAAAGCGGTGCAGTAGACGGCTTCTGCGTCGGCGAGCCCTGGAATACCGCGGCAGTCAACGGCAACCTCGGCATCATCATCACACCGACCTCCGCGATCTGGGATGGCGGCGCCGAAAAGGTGCTGGGCGTCACACGCGAATGGGCACAGCAGTATCCGCAGACGCATCGCGCGCTGATTTGCGCGCTGATGTTGGCGCTGCGCGATCTGGCGACGCTCGACGTGACGCAGGAACTCGCCGGGCTGCTGCTCAAGCGCAAGGTGCTGGCAGTGCCCGAGGCCTGGATCATCAGCGCGCTGCAGGGTCCGAAAGCCAGCAGCCCGCCACGTTTCGCCACCGGCCTGAATGCATTTCCACGGCGCTCGCAGATGATGTGGTGCGCGCTGCAGATGCTGCGCTGGCGTCAATGGGCACGACCCTTACCGCTGGCCGCGCTGAGCGCCATGGTCTGCGATGGCGTGGCATTTGCCGACGCCGCTGCGGTCCTGCGCTTGCCGCTGCCGGCAGCGCATTCGGTGTGCGAGGGCTCGGGCCCGGTGCCCCTGGGCCTGGACGGCGCCACCGTGCAATCGCGCTTCATCTCCGGTGGTGAACTCGATCCAGACGATCCGGCGGCCTACCTGACAGAACGCGGCTGGGGCGCCGACGCGGCGCGTGCGGCGCTGATGGCATGAGATGCAAATGGCACGCGCCTTGCTCGGGTCAATGCACGTCATCGCAGACCTGTCTTTCGCGGCCAGTGTCGTCCGCACACCGGTAGTCCGCTTCGCACACCCGGTTCACAACCGGTGCTGCGCCGCGGATTCCCCCGCGCATACGGCCGTTCGATGAGACTCTCACCTCTACCGCGTCTGGCGACTCGCGTTCGCATCCTTGCTGGCACCGCGCTGCTGCTGATCGGCGCACAGGCGGCGCAGGCTGCTGTCGATCCTGCGCTGATCAACGAGGTGCTGGACCTTGATCAACAGGTGCACACGCTGGAACGCGCCAACCACGGCGAGTCCAGTTTCACCATCTTCATCAGCAGCCGCGCGCAGGATTTGCGACTGCGCAAGGTGCGTGTGCGCATCGATGATCAAACCGCCGTCGAATACGAATACGCGCTGCCCGAGTGGGAGGCGATTGCCGCCGGCGGCGCGCATCCGGTCTGGTCGGGTGCGCTGAGCGAGGGCGAGCATCGCCTGCAGCTGGAATTGTTTGCGCGCACGGTCGACGCCGGGCCCAACGATGCGCGTGCGGTGCAGCGCCTGGATCAACGCATTCACGTGCAGCGCGGGATGTTGCTGGAGTTTGAGCTGACGCAACAGCGCTTTGGCAAAACCGCGCTGAGCCAGCATGAATGGAGCGATAGTGCCGTGCGCGGTGCCGAAGGGCTGGCACATCCGTGGTTGCGTGCAGGCGCGTTCTGGCTCGATGCGGATCGTCCGCTTGATGCGGCACGGCTGCTCAAGCGTGAACTCGGCCGCAACAGTGGCGCGACCTGGTCGCAGGACGCAGCGGGTTTGCTGTCGCTGAGCCTGCAGAGATTATCCGGCCAGAACCTGCGCCCGGATCCTGCCCATGCCGGCCTGCAGCGCCTGAACAGCACGGTGCAGAGCGCGGCCAGCGGCGACGCGCAGGCCGTGCTGAGCCTTGCAGAGATGGGCCAGACCAAGGCCGTGACCGAGTCGGACTGGATTCTGCGCGATGCGGCGAATCTGGCGCTGGGTTATCACCATCTGCATCGCCATCAAGGACCGGCCGCGCTCGAAGCGCTGGCGCGCGTGCGCACCACCGGTCCGCATGGGAACCAGGCACTGCTCGCCTTCGGCTGGGCCTTCCTGCAGCCCGAACCTGCCGCCGGCGTGGTGACGCAGATCAGCGCGCCGCCCCTGCGTCAGTCCTTGCAACAACCTGCGTTCGTGATTGCCGCGCAAGCTCCAGCCTCCGGCGCCGAGGCCTCGCGCAAGCAAGCGCTGGAAAGTGCGCTGATCGCCTGGACTGAATTGGTCGGCCTGCATCCGCTGGACGAAGCCGCGCAGGAAGGTGCGCTCGCGCTGGCTTGGGCGCTGGACCAACTGCGCACCGGACGCCAGGCTCATACCTATTACCAGCGTGCCGCCACGCAACTCGAATCCGCACGCAGTCTGCTGGATCAAGCCATGGCGCAGGTACGCGAAGGCCACACCGCCGATGCCATCGCCAAGGGCCAGCGTGATGCGTCCACCGGATGGCACCTGTGGCTGTCCGACCTGCCCTACGCTGATAACACTGCCTATCTGAAGTATCTGCTGGCCGACCCGGTGTTCGTAGCGTCGGTCCGCGACTACCAACTGGCACGCGGGCTGCGCGACGAGGTCGAGCACTGCGCGCAGCGCGCGCAGGCGCTGGCTTCGGCGCATGTCCTGCTGCCGAACCTGAATAGCGCACTCCACACGGCGCGGGCACGCGAGCACAACGCGCGCCAGCAGATGGACGCGCGCGCCTTGGCGCTGCTGCAAGCCCAGAAGCAGCGCACCGAGCGCTATCTGGTGGAAGCACGCTTCGCGCTGGCACGCCATTTCGACTACGCGCTGGAGCCGGAGATCGAGATCAAGCGCAAGGCTGCGGCTGGAGCCCCGTCGTGAACGCGCGTCGGATGCCGGCCACGCCATACGCCGCCACTCAGCGCTCAGGCTCAGGCGCTGTCGTCACCAAAAAGCACGCCATCGGACTGAAGGCCGAGCGGCCGCTCAATCTGATCCTGGGCGTGCTGCTGGCCTGCCTGAGTCCAACGCTTCACGCAGCGCCCAACCCGCCGCAGACCGTGGGCTCAGTGACCCAGAGCAATGGCCTGTCTGCCAACGGCTTTATGCGCGTGCGCACGCCAAGCATTCTGCGGGTGGAAATGGACGCGCTGGTGCAAGGCGATGCCCGCGCCGCTATTGCGCAGTACGACGCTCTGCTCGCCTTGCCGGCGGAATCCATCGATGCAGCGACGCGCGCGGAGTCGCTGCGTCGTGCTTCGGACTTGCGTGTGCAGCTGGCCGATTCCGACAGCGCCAATACCGAGGGCTTTCATGTCAGCGACGTGCGTCGTGCTATCGCCGACTACCAGCGCGTGCTCAGCGAGCATCCGGGCTACGCCCTGAACGACCGCGTCTACTACCAACTGGCACGCGCGCATGCGCTGCTCGGAGAGACCGAACCGGCCATCGCCGCGCTGACGCAACTGGGTCTGCGCTATCCGCAATCGGCGCGCGCTGCCGACGCCTATTTCCGCTCTGGTGAGATGCTGTTTGCGCGCAGCCGGTTTGGCGAGGCCGAAGCGGCCTACGCCGGCCTGCTCGCATTGGGCCCCGATGCGCCCTACTACGAACTGGCGCAGTACAAGTACGGCTGGTCGCTGTACAAGCAGTCGCTGCACGAGCGCGCGGCACAGGTTTTTCTGGCCGTGCTGGATCGCGATCTTCCGGCCGGCACTCTGGAAGATTCCACTAGCGCCATGGCCGCAGTGGCGCGTGACAAGCGGGAACGTGCGCAGGATGCACTGCGCGTCACCGCCATGTCTTTTGCCGCGCTCGGCGGCGGTCCGGCGGTGAACGCGCACTTTGCGCGCGCGCCCAAGGCCTCGCGCATGGAAACGCTGATCTATTCGGCGCTCGGCGAAGCGCTGCTGGAAAAGGATCGCTACACCGACGCGGCTGGCACCTATATCGCCTTCATTGCACGTCACCCCACGCATGTGCGCGCGCCGGAATTCCAGATGCGCGCCATCAGCGCCTATGGTCGCGGCGGCTTCGCCGCGCAGTCGATCCAAGCGCAAGAAACCTATGCCACGCGCTACGCGCCGGATTCCTCCTATTGGAATACGCGCACGCCGGACGCGGCGGTGATGACACAAGTCCGCCAGTATCTGGATGAACTTGGTCGTTACTACCATGCGGGTGCTCAGCAGACCGCGGCGCTGCCCGCGCGTCAGGCGGCCTATCTCAAAGCGGCGAGTTGGTATCGCCGCACGCTCGATCTATTTCCACAAGACGCGCGCGTCACCGATACCCGTCTGTTGCTCGCCGATGCCCTGCTCGAAGGCGGTCAGGTCCAGGACGCGGCTGAACACTATGCGTACGCAGCGTATGAATTGCCGGCACATGCACGCGCTTCGGTGGCGGCACTGGCCGCGGTGCAGGCCTGGCAGCGCCTGGTGCGCGAGCAGGACGGCCAGCCCATCCAGGCCGAGACACGACGCGCATCGATCAGCGCCAGCCTCAGGCTGGCCGATACCTTCGCCGATCATCCGCAGCGCACGCAGGTCTTGATGGCGGCGGCGGAAGATCAATACGCGCTGGGTGAACTCGACGCTGCAGCCGCTACCGCCGAGCGCGTACTGCAGGCGCAGGCCACGCCGCCGCTGCGTCGCGGTGCCCTGGGCATCGTCGCCGACGCACGTTTTGCACAGCAGCGCTTTGCCGAGGCCGAGGCCGCCTACACCGAGTTGGTGAAACTGCCCGCCCCCAGCGAAGGCCTGCGCAGCATGGCCATCGAGCAACTCGCGGCCAGTGTTTACAAGCAGGCCGAAGCCGCGCGCGACAGCGGCGATCTGAGTCAGGCCGCATCGCACTTCCAGCGCGTAGGCCGGCTCACACCCGGTGCCAGCATTCGCGCCTCGGCCGACTACGATGCCGCTAGCACCTTCATCGTGCTGGAAGACTGGTCGGCCTCCGCGCAGACGCTGGAGGCGTTTCGCGCGCAGTTTCCGCAGCATCGTCTGGCGGCCGATGCAGACAAGAAACTGGCTCTGGCCTATGACAAGAGCGGCAAGCCCGCACTGGCCGCGGCCGCCTTCACACGGATCAGCCAGCGCAGCGGCGAAACCATCGAGACGCAGCGCGACGCGGCATGGACCGCAACGCAGTTGTTTGAGCAGGCGCGTCTGCCGACGCAGCTGCTGCGCAGCTATACCGACTACGTCACGCGTTTCCCGCAGCCGCTGGACCCGGCAATACAGGCGCGCAAGCGTCTGTCCGAGCTGGCGCTGTCGGAGCAACAGAACCCGGCGACGCATCGCTACTGGCTGGAGCAGATCGTGATGGCCGATCAGACCGCCGGCGCTGCGCGATCCGAGATCTCGAAGCGCTACGCCGCCGAGGCCAGCCTGGGTATCGGCCGTGCCGAAGCCGCACAGGCGCAGCAGCTGGCGCTGCGTCTGCCGCTGGATCAGACCTTGGCGCGCAAAAAGGCGGCGACCGAGGCCAGTGTGCGCACACTCGAGCGCGCCGCGGCCTACGGCTATGCCGACATCACCAGCGCCGCCACTTTCGAGCTGGCCACGGTCTACGCCAACTTCGGTCGCGCGCTGATGCAATCGGAACGGCCAACTGCTCTGGCCGGAGAAGCACTGCAGCAGTACGCGATCCTGCTGGAAGAACAGGCCTTCCCCTTCGAGGAAAAGGCCATTCAGGCGCACGAGATCAATCTGCAGCGTCTGCGCAAGGGCATCTGGAACGAGGCCATCGCCAAGAGCGTCACCGCGCTCGGAACTCTTTCACCCGCCAAGTACGGCAAGCAAGAACAGCGTGAGGCTACGTATGACGAACTGCATTGAACGCACCTCCACTCCGCTGACGGTTGCGCTGCTGGCCCTGAGCCTTGCGGCCTGTGCCGTGGGTCCGGCCAAGCGCAGCAGCGCAAGCACCGCACTTGCAACTCCTGTACGCGCGGCGCCCACGGCTGAGGTCGCCGCCACGGATCAGACCAAGGGCGACCCCGATCAGCGCTTTCAGGAGGCCTTGGCCTTGATGAAAGCGCGACGCACTCCCGAGGCGCAGGCCGCGTTCATCGCCCTGTCGCGTGACTATCCGAATTTCTCCGGGCCGCTGACCGATCTGGGCATCCTGTACGCCCAAACGCATCAGCGTGAACTGGCCGTGGCCAGCCTCACGCGTGCGGTTGCAGCCAACCCCAACAACGAAGTCGCGCACAACTGGCTGGGGACGCTGCACCGCGAGAACGGCGACTTCCTGCGGGCCGAGCAGTCCTACCAGCGCGCGCTGCAGGCCAAGCCCGACTACGCGCAGGCGCATCTGAACATCGCCATCCTCTACGACGTGGCCCTGCATCGACCACGAGAAGCGCTGGGCGCGTATCGCAGTTATCAGCGTATCGCTGGCAACGACGATCTGATCGTTGACGCCTGGATACGCGACCTCGAATCGCGCCTGCAGACGGCGCCGGCACCCACCAAAGTGGCGGAGGTGCGGCCGTGACCTGTGTGCGGAACCTGTTCGTGGGATGGGTGCTGCTGATGATCTCGCAGTGCGTGTCGGCCACCGAGCCGGCAACGAACGGCACCACCATCGTCGGCGATCAGGACGCCGCGGTCGGCCTGTTTCTTGCGCCGTGGAAGGACGAGACCCGCGCGGAGCTGGATCGTCCACCGGGTCTGGTTGATCACGCACTCAAGCCGGTGGACGTAGCGGCGCAGGCGCAGGTGAACACATATTTTGAAATTGGTCGCGCTTATCGGCGCGAACGTCTGCAACGCAACCGCTGAACCCGAGCGCCGCCATGTCCCCTCCCAGATTCCCGTCCAGATTCCGGTCCAGATTCCTGTCCAGCAGTCTTCTGCTTGCGCTTACTACCGCTGGTTTCACCGCCCATGCCGGCGTGGACATCCTGGCCTGCGGTACCAAAGAGAAGGAAGCGGTGACGCCAGCCGATGCGCTCAATTGTCACAGCAAGGACGGCACCCCGGACAGCACTCTGGCCCAGCTCTACGAGCAGAACTGGCGCCTGATCGACGCCGAATTCTTCAACGGTGATCGCGCTGTGCTGTATCTGGAGCGGGAGACGGCTCCATGAAGATCGGACGCATCATCTCTATCTCTGCCCTGATCCTGGCGGCGCCGTCGCTTGTGCAGGCGCAGGGTGATGCGGCGGCCGGCCAACAGCTGTACCAGGACCTGTGCTCGGGCTGCCACGCTGTCGATACACATGGCGTCGGGCCGAAGCACGGCGCCGTATTCGGCCGCAAGGCGGCGTCGCAGTCGGGCTATGTGTATTCGCAGGCGCTCAAGGCGTCCGGGCTGAGCTGGAACGATGCCAACTTGCGCCTGTGGCTGACCGATCCAGACGCGTTGGTTGCGGGCAACAAGATGCGCGTAAAGATCCTGGAGACCGAGCAGGAGCGCAGCGACGTCATCGCTTATCTGAAGTCTTTGAAAGCGGCACCGTAGAGGCTGCGCGTCGGCCCGCAGGTTGGCCTTCAGGCTGACAACCTGCCCTTCGCGGAACGCGTGTTTTCGGCCTGAAGGCCGACCTGCGGAACCATCACGACACAATTTGCAGCCGCGTATTGTTGTCCGCTTGCAGACGGGCCGCGAGCACTGGACTGACCTGCACTTCGCCGTCATCGGTCTGTGCCAGCACCTGGCTCAGGCCGAGTTTGCGCGCCAGCAGCGGCCATTTGTCGCGTCCGGCCACAAACAGTGCAGCTCCGCCAGCTTCGGCCAAGGTGCCGTCGCTGTGCACCACGGTGAGCGAGCGCAGACCCTGCGCCGGCATGCCGCTGCGCGGATCCAGAATATGCGAGTAACGCTGACCGTCGACTTCA
>JBQTJH010000197.1:0-16048 GCA_052387335.1 Panacagrimonas sp.
CACCGCAGACTCGTTGCGCTCGATGGCCCGCCGTTCGGGCTTCTGCGAGCTCAAGCCCATCGCGCCCAGCAAACGCCAGACGTGGACATCACTGAAGCGGATGCCGTGCAGTCGCTCGATGAGCACGCCCACCCGCTTGAGTGTCCATAACTCGGTGCCGAAGTCGTGCGCCATCGCGCCCTGCAGCAACGCCGCACGCAACGCGGCGATCTGCTGTGCATCCAACTGAGCGGGTCGGCCCATCGCCATCGAGCGCAAGGCGTCGATACCGCCTTCATCCAGTCGGGCTTTCCACGTATAGGCCGTCTGCCGGGCCACTCCGACCGACCGGGCCGCCTCTGCAGGCGTCTTGCCGGCCAGCATCAGCCGCCCGGCTCGTATCCGTTTGCGCGTTGCTTCGTCCATCTTCGCCATCTAACCGCGCTCCGATCAGCTGCCTGATCGAATTATCCCATCGCATGTGGGCCATGTCACGAGTTATGTAATTCTCAATAGGCGGACCGGCTGGCGCGAGCTTGCTCGCGCCAGTCAGCCCAGTGCATGCACTGACCTTGAGGCGCGATGCCTCTGCGCCGACGATCAGATCGCTTCTTGCCCGCTACCCAGCTTGCACTCAATGGCCTCTTGCAGCACAGCCATACCCATCAAGGTAAAGACGATGTGTGCTGCTTGCGTTCAAGGCGCAGCGTGGAGATATCCAGATTCAGATCAGCATCGACGATGGTCGCCTTCACCGGGTGCTGCGGCAGGTCGAGTTTGAGCGGCAGACTGGACGTGATGGGAATATTGAACTGCTGGTTGACGTTGAGCGCGGTGTTGAGCGTGGTACCTACCGGCGCACGGATGACGTGATTGATCGCGACGCGCAGCGGACCCTTGTACTTGAGCTTGATGTTCTGCTTCACCGGCACTACCAGCTTCACCGGCAGGCTCAGCTTCATCGGTAGCTTGGCCTTGAAGTGCAGATTCTTGTACTTCTTAACGTTCTGGAAATTCACCGGGGCCCGTGCCTCGATATCGGCCATGGTGTCGATGGGAATCACGCCCTCGTAGGTGATCACCGTCTCCAGCGGCACCATCGTGTCCAGATCGATGAGGGTGTTGTATGTGCCCTTCACCGGCAGGTCGAGCGTTTGTACCAAGGGTACCTGCGCGGTGATCACGCCCTTCATCAGCACGTCGATGTTCTGGGTGGTGCGCATGGTGATATCCGCCTGCGGCGGCAGCTGGATGCTCAGCGGCTGATCGCTCAACACCAGCCGCGCGGCCACATTCATGAATGCCCAGTAACCGAACAGCCCGCCGACGATGACGATGCCCACAACACCCAGACTCAGCGCCGGCCAGAACCACACACGGCGACGCGGCGCCACGTCCGCGCTCAGTGCGGACGCGGCCAGCGCCTCGAGTGCGGGCTCGCGGCGCAGCGGATTACGCGCCTTGGGCAACTTGAAGAAGTCGTCGTCGCGGTTCACTGCGCGGGCTTCGGCTGATCGTCCTTGACCTCGAGCCGCAGGGTGCGCAGCGGCAGTCGCAGATCGGATTCAACGATGGTGGCCTTGATCGGATCACGCGAGAACTCGGCCTCGGCCGGGATATCTGATTTCACCGGCACCGACAGATCGGCCTGGATCGGAATGGCGGCATCAATCACCGTCTTCAGCGGCACGGTCAAGTCCTGCACGATGCGCACGCCCACCGGCGAAGTGAAGCGCAGCTTGACCGGCTGATCCACCGGGATGTCCAGAGACACCGGCACGATGGCCTTCACCGGCACCTTGCCGCGGATGGGCAGGCGAATCTTGTCACCCAGAATCTCGGCATCGACCACGGCGTTCAGATCCAGCACCTGATCCAGCACGATCTTGTCGCGCACCTGCACGTCCATCTTGATTGGCACCGTGCCGTCGAAGTCGGCGATGACGTTCAAAGTCTCCTTCACCGGTACCTTGATGATCTGGTCCACCGGCACCTTGGTGTTGATGGTGTCGTCGAGGCGGATGTTGAGATTATCCAGAGCGCGTGCGCTGACCTTGAGCTTTTCGTCGATGGTGATGAGCGCCGGCTGATCGCTCAATAGCAGTCGTGCGTCGATATTCTTGAACACCCAGTAACCGACCAGCGCGCCACCGATCACCGCGCCCATCAGGACCGCAAGCAGGACCAGCCAGATGGTGAGTCCGCCGTGCTGATGTTTGGGAATCGAGGTCATGCGAAGTACTCCAACGGGAAACCGCTTTTGCCACGCAGAACAGGGAGTTCACGGATCGAAGAAGATAAGACGGGAATCGCCTTCATTCTCTGTGTCCTCCGTGCAATCCGTGGCAACCGCTTTTCAGAATTCATAGCTGACCGAAACACCGAGCGCGTCGCGGTCGCGCAATACATGCGCGTCGCCACCACCGGTGAACCAGGAATAGATCAGGTCGGCGCGCCAGTTGCGGTACTGCGCCTGCAGATTGCCGATGATGACCTTGCGACCTTCGAGGAAATTTTCTGCAAGACCGGGCGCAACGCCTTCCACGTCATGCGCCATGATCACCAGCGGACGCAGGGCCAGCCCCGGGATGCCGACATCGGTGTAGCGCAGGAAGGCGGCCAGACGATAGCCGTAGGCCACATCGGTGACATAGCCGTCGCGACCATTGGAGATGGGATTGATCTTTAGCGCGTCGCCGGTGTCGGCGATACCGGGGCTGTAGTGTGTGTGCGTGCCCGGACCTTCCAACTGCAACTGATCCAGCGAGGGCAGATCCGGAATCCAGTTGGCGGACAGCTCCAGCAGGTAGACGCCTTCGGTGGCGCCAAACGGCGTGCTGGCACCGGTGATCTTGGTGAAGCCAATGGTGCTGTGCAGCGTCTTGAAGCGCTCATATCCACGCACGTAGCTGTTGGGCACCACCTCGCCGGGCGTACCGCCGCGATATTCGATCAGGTAGGTCGGAATCGCGCGGGTCGAGGCCGCGAGCGTGGCGACGCCGGGCGCAATCACCAGATCATTGCGCGGAAAGATCGGCTGGAATGCGCTGAACAGCACGTCTTCAAGATCCACCTGTACCGGCTGGTTTTCGCGATACACCAGTTCGCCCTGAATCGCCAGGTCATAGGCCTGCGCATCAAAGGACAAACCCCAGAGCCGGATGTCCTCGGCATAGTCGAGGAAGTAGGTGCCGGTCTCCAGCGGCAGGGCGTCGAAGGTGTCCGGCCCCGGATTGCCGAAGCCGCAGTCGACCAGAAACTCGACCGTGTTGGTCGTGTCCATGCCGCGCGCATTGCCTTCTGCGCGCGTGCAGGCGGCGTCGGCGGCAAACGCGCTCACCGACGGCAGACGCGAGTGGTAGTTGGCGTGGAAGAAGTTGATCGACATCGGCGTGTCGAAATACTCGTCCAGCAACCAGTACAGCGCGACACCGTACTGGCCGGTGTCGCTGGGTTCGTTGTTCTCGGTACGCAGCAGCGAAAAGCTGGTGGTGGTGACCTGCTGCGCCAGGGTCAGTGCCGGTACGCCCAGTTGCAGCGGGTCTTCCGGCGTTTTGCCGAAGGGACCGACCACATATTCATTGGGCGTGACCTCGTTGCCGCCGTCGAAAAACGAGAAGAACGACCCGCGTGCGGGGAAGCCATAAGGCTGCCATTCGAGCTGGTAGAACGCCTCGAACGACAGGGTGCCGCGCACAGGTCCGCGCACTACCAGCATGTTCTGCGGCAGATAGATGTCCTGCAGCTCCAGTCCGGGGCGCGGTAGCGAATTGGCATCCGGTGGATTGACGAAATTCAGCGTGCCCTGCACGTTCACCGCCGCCTCGCCCCAGGTCAGTACCTGGCGACCCAGCCGGAATTCCAGCGGCTGATCTTCCCAGGATTCGGTGACGTAATAGGCGTTGGCTTCCATCAAGCGCAGATCGAAACCCACCTGGTGTTCGGTTTCGGTGGGACGGTCCGAACGCGTGCGCACGCCGGGTTGCGGACCGGCCTCGACGATGCGGTTGAAATGGGTCTCGCGGAAGTCGGTGTTGACCGGGTCGTAATAGAACAGCGCGCCCAGCTCGATGCCGTAATCGACGGTGCCGAACTGCAGACGCGAGGTGTACTTCAAGCCCGAGCTGACCAGGTCGCCCTTGTCGTAATTCAGATCGCCGTCGTCGGTGTTGGACGACATCGAGCCCGGCGCGGCGAGGAAGCGCTCATTGGGTTCGGTGTTGCCTGGGGTCAGCGCGATGCAGTTGTCCGGCGCACATAGCTGCGGATCGAGGCTGGCCTTGCCGATCAAGCGGTCCTGCCGTTCCTGCATGCGCCAGGCCGCACCCAGAGACGCACGATTGCGCCATTGAAGCAGCCAGCCGTCGAAGTAACCGTCCTCGACTTCCTTCTCGTAAGCGGGCGCCGGCAAGGGCAGGACCAGAGCCAAGAAAAGCGCCAGCATCTGGCAACGGATAGATGCGGATGAACCGCACACGGAGGCAACACTCCGGGCGCGACACCACGATAGGGGCGTATCCGCGTTCATCCGCGTCATCCGTGGCAGAAAGATGTTTAGAAACTTAGTGCCCGACACCCGCGAAGTTCAGCATGATCTGCACCTGCATTTCGCCAACCATGAAGCCGAGCACAGCGCCGACCGCGATCAGGATCCATTCGTCCTGCTCGAAGGCGGGGCGCAACAGGCCCTCGAACTGTTCAGGCGTGAGCTCCTGCATGCGCGACACCAGCGTGTTCTCGATGTCGATGGCATCCGCTGCATAGGCCTCCATGCTCTTCATCGCTTCCGGCAGGCGCTCCATCACCTTCTCGGCGATGACCTTCTTCATCTCCTGGTACTGGCGGCTGCCGACCGCGAACACCACGATGGGCTTGGCCAGGCCCGCTTGTTCATCGACCAGCTTCTGTACCTGCTTCTGCACCATGCCGAACATGCGGTCCGACAGCGGGCCGCGAAGAATGGCGTCGATGATGCGATCCGGCGTGATGATCTCCTTGGCGATCAGGCGACCGTACTCGGCCGCCACTTCCTTGCGCCGCTTGAGAAACAGGCCCTGCCATTCGAACAGACCCAGATAGCGCGTCGGATGCTTGGGGTTGAACACCATCTTCAGTGCCAGCCAGTCGGTAAACCAGCCGGTGAAGCCGCCAAACAGCGGCATCACCCAGGGGCTCTGCGTGAACGCCCAGGTCACGGCCTGAACGATGCCGATGACAAAACCGAAGTAGATGCCGCTGTTACGGATGAAGCGGAACTCGCCTTCTCCGGCTTCCAGGAAGATGCGGTTGAGCAGCGGCACATCGCGCAGCAGGTTGGTGACGACCATGTCCTTGAGGTCGAACACGCTGTCGATGTTGTTCTGGATGTCGAGCATGATCTGCTCGACCAGCTTCGGTGCTTCGGCCTTGATCCGGCTGATGATGAGATTCTTCACCGCATCCGGCGCCACTTCCCACAGACCCGGCTGATAGTGGCTGGCCACATCGCGCGTGATGTCCTCGATCGCCGCGAGCAGCGGCCCCTCGATCTCATGCGCAACGCGCTTGGGATCGAGCTTCATGAAGATGTCCTTGGGCTTGATCAGGTGCTCGGTCATGGTGTCGCAAGCGATCGAGGCCATGATCGCGGCCTTGCGCGGCACGATGCCCTGCCAGCCCAGATAGGGCGGAATCCCCAGGAATTTGATCGGCTGAAACATCATCTTGATCGCCACGATCTTGGTGACGAAGCCGATCAAGGCCGCCACGATGGGCATCGAGGCGTACAAGAACCAATTGGTCTGCACGTCGACGACGACTTGGGCCCAACTCTGCATGTCTCTCTCCCGTGAACGCGTGTTTGCGGTCTGCGTCGGACGCAGCCGCCCCTGTTGTGTTGACTACGGTGCTACCAACTCTGTCGGTCTTTGGGTTCGCAGGCGGCCCAAAACGCCTTGCCCGCCTCCGACATGCGGATGGTGCGGCGGACGAACTTGGGACGCAGCTTGCTCTTCTCGATCTCTTCGCAGGCCTTGCGCACCTGGGTATCGGCTTCGATCAACTGGTATTTGAGTTGCAGCGAGCGGTCTTCGTCGCCGGATTCCAGCAGGCCCAGATCGCGTAGATGACCGATGTACTGCGGCGTGCGCTCGATCAGTGCCACGCCCGCTTCACGGCCCACCGGGCTCAGATTTTCCAACCAGCGCTGGGTGGCGGGCCCCACGACCATGCCGGCGCCCAGATGCAGCAGCGCCGAGGCATGTCCATCGGCCAGCGCGGCCAGGATGCGTGCCTCGTCCGGCACCAGTTGCTGCACGGTACGCAAGGCCAGCAATTCGCGCGCACTGTCGACGGATTGTTCCAAGGACGCGTCCATCAGGCGCGCCATGCCCTCGGCCGCGGTTTGCGGCGCAGCGGCCTGACGTGATCGCAGGGGCGCGTCATGAGTCGTCGCAAAGCTTGCACTTGCGGCCTCGTATGCGGTGTTGCCGTCGGCGTCAGGAGCCTCGGTTTGAGTGACGGCGTCCATGCGCTTGCGCAGGGTCGACAGGGCCAGCTTTTCAGCCTCAGTGACACCCTTCTGCGCAAGGTCCAGCGCCAGTCGTGGCCCCTTGCTGGCGATCTGCCAGACGCCAGACAAAACCCCCATCCAGGGACCCGAAGCGGGCTCGCGGTCTTCCGGCTGATCGCGATCAGCGCCCGCATCTGTTGCCTTGTCCGACATCCCCCGCCTCTCCCCGCGATGACCGCCACCGCAGCAATTCATCATGTGTGTCCCGTGCCGGCGCGCGTCACGGCTCGACGCGGCGCTTGCCCAGGCTGAACTTCCAGAACTGGATTCTGGGCAGATCCTGCACCACCTCCTCGGTGTGCCCCTCGATGGTCTGCGTTCTGCGATCCAGGATTTCAATGTAGACCAGCATGCGGAATACGGCCATCACAAATTCCAGCAGCACGCGTACCGCCACCACCAGGACCAGGAACACGATCGGACCGAACACCAGCCAGACCAGGCCCGTCCACAGAGACTGGATGAAGGCGGTCACCACGCCCAGCACCACCAGCGCGGCCATGGCCATGACGGCAAAGCGGTAGATCAGCGGCAGCATGCGCGTGGTGACGATCTCGCGCATCTCGAAGTCGAACAGGTGGCGCAGCAGGCCGCGGATCGAGATTTCACCCGATGCGACGCGTTCCCCCTCCGCGGGCTGGCCGGCAGCCTCGCCCTTGTCTTTTTCTGATGCCGTCATGGTCCTGCTCTGGGTCCACTGCGGACAGGCAGATTACCCGCGGGCCGGTCAAAAGAACATCGACCAGTGAGACAGTCGAAAGCTGGCGCTGCGGTGGCTGCAGCGCCAAGTTTGGCTGACATTGGGGCACACTAAGGTGGCCGGGATGGGGCCGGTCGATTGACAAACACAACATAAAGAGCCAATGCGCGACTCAGGACAACTGTTGGAAATCGTCCATCAGGCCCTCGTCAACGGGGGCTTCGACGTCGAGGCGATCTACCGCCGGCTCGGCTACAACGCCGAGGCTCTGCCGCTGCGGCAGATGCGTACCCCCCATCAGTTGCAGGCGTTTTTCTGGGAAACGGTAGAGGCCGTGACCCAGGATCCGGATATCGGTCTGCGCCTGTGCCAGCACGCGCCGGTGTTCCGCGGCGAGGTCATGGAATACCTGATGCTCTCCAGCAGCACCTTTGGCGAAGGCATGCAGCGCGCGGTCAAATACATGCGCCTGGTCAGCGACGCCCTGAACATACGCCTGGAGCAGGACGACAAGGGCACGCGGGTGGTCATCAAGGGCAGCACCATCCAGGCGCCGCAGCTGCGCCACACGGAAATCATGGTGGCGCACCAGCTGATTCGCTTCGGCCAGATGGTGACCGAGGGACGCTACGCCCCTTCGCGCGTGCGTCTTCGCATCAGCCGCCGTGCGCCGCAGGCGGAATACGACACGGTGTTTGGCTGCCCGGTGGAATTCGAAGGCGAAGAAAGCGAGATCTGGTTCGAGTCCGAACTGCTGGCCTATCGCTCGCCGCGCTCCAGCCCTGAACTGCTGCAGCTGCACGAGGAACATGCCGAAAAGCGCTTGACCACGCTCAAGCGTCAGGACTTGATCGAGCGCATTCGCGCCGTGTTCGCCCAGCGCCTGGAGCTGGATCGTTGTGATCTGGAGGAAGTGGCGCGTGAGCTGGGCATTGCGCCACCGCGCCTGCGCTTCGAGTTGGCACGCGCCGGCACCAGCTTTTCGCAGGTGCTGGCGGACTTTCGTTTTGCGCTGGCGCGCAAGCTGCTCGCGCGGACCAAGGAACCGGTCGAAGACATCGTCTACCTGACGGGCTTCTCAGAGCCGAGCACGTTCTATCGAGCGTTCAAACGCTGGTCGGGCATGACGCCGGTGCAATACCGCGACTCCAAGAAGAACCGCTCACCGCGAGCGATCGATCCCGAGGATTGAGTCGCGGCTTGCACCTGCAATGCGACGCCCACGCGCTTGGCCCTTGCGACAGCGCTGACTGACGCGTTGACTCATGGCGAGTTCATTTTGACCTGCCTATGATGCGGCGGCGTCCGCCTCACATGATGCGGCCACAACCACGAGCGCGAATACGCGCGGAGGAGAACAAGCATGCACCACAAGCAATCCATTCTCGGAAACCAGCGCCGCTGGGTGTTGGCTGCGATGGTCGCGGCCTTGCCCGCGATGACCTGGACCTCAGCACAGGCCGACACCGCCGCCGATCTGGGTGGAAAGCTGACCGCCATCGGCGCGATCAAGGCCGCCAGTGCCGACGGCTCGGTGCCCGAGTACACCGGCGAGAAGAACTTCCCGGCCGACATGAAGACCTGGACGCCGACCTACCTCGAAGGCCTGCGCACCAAGGACGTCAAGAAGCTCGAAGCCGAATTCAAGAAGGCGCTCAAGCCCGAGCTGCTGACGCCGTTCGACACCGTGACCAAGGCCAACCTGGCCAAGTACCAGGACAAGCTGACCGACGGCCACAAGGCGCTGTTCGCCAAGTACCCCACCTACAAGATGCCGCTCTACAAGAGCGTACGCACCGGTTTCTTCCCCAAGGAAATCGAAGACGCCACGATCAAGAACGCGTCCAGCGCCAAGCTCACCGGCACCGATCTGGTCACCGGCGCGAGCGTGGGCTTCCCGTTCCCGATTCCCAAGAGCGGCGCCGAGGTGATCTGGAATCACCGCATGAAGTACCGCGGCAACGCGGTCACGCGCTACAACAACCAGGCGATCGTGAAGCCGGACGGCAGCTTCCAGATCACCAAGCTGACCGAGAACGTGAAGTTCAAGTACGCGAACTTCAAGGAACCCGCCGCTGCGGACAACAAGTACCTGCTGATGTACCTGTCGGAGACCATCTCGCCGCCGCGCGTGGCCGGCCAGCTCACCTTGGCGCACGAACTGATCGGGCCTGACGCCGGTTCGGGTCGCGCCGCCTGGATCTTCTCGCCCGGCCTGGGCCGCGTGAACCGCGCGCCGGACGTCGGCTACGACAACCCGGCCGTGGGCACCGACAACGAGCAGTACTTCGACCAGATCGACGTGTTCAACGGATCCTTGGATCGTTACGACTGGAAGCTCATTGGCCGCAAGGAAATGTACATCCCGTACAACTCCTACCAGATGAACTCGCCGCTGGTGAAGTACAAGGACATGCTCAAGCCCTTCCACGTCAACCAGGACAACGCGCGCTATGAGCTGCATCGCGTATGGGTCGTGGAAGCCAACGTCAAGGCCGGCGTGCGCCACAACTTCGCCAAGCGCACGTTCTATGTCGACGAGGACAGCTGGTCCATCTCCGCCGTGGACAACTACGACGGCCGCGGCCAGCTGTGGAAGGTGCAGGAAGCGCACCTGATCACCGCGCCGTTCGTGCCGACCGTCACGGGCTCGCCGGAAATCATCTACGACCTGCAGAGCACGCGTTACTTCGTGACCGCGCTGGCCAACGAGGACAAGATTTCCGACTTCCACGCCCGCTTCTCCGACGGCGAATTTGAGCCCTCGGCGCTGAAGAAGAAGGCGCGCACCAAGTAAGGCGGTTCAGTCACCTCGATTCAAACAAAACGCCGGATGAAAGTCCGGCGTTTTTGTTTGGCATGCTCGGCGCGCAGGCAGCCTCAGCTCTGCAGGCCGAGATTGTGCCAAAGCCGCAAGGTCGGCTGGCTCTGGTTGAGCGTATAAAAATGCAGCCCCGGCACGCCGTTCTTGATCAAGGTTTCGCATAGTCGCGTGATGACCTCGGTACCGAAGTCGAGCAGCGCGGCCTTATCGTCCTTCAGCAGCTCCAGACGCAGGCGGATCCAGCGCGGAATCTCTGCACCGCAGGCGGCCGAAAAACGCGTGAGCTGCGCGTGGTTCGTGATCGGCATGATCCCGGGCACGATGGGTAGTTTGAGATTGGCTTGCGCACAGCGATTGGCAAAATCGAAGTAGGCGTCAGCGTTGAAGAAGTACTGTGTGATCGCGGTATCCGCGCCAGCCTCGGCCTTGCGCTTGAACGCCGCGAAATCCGCGTCGATGCTCGCCGCCTGCGGGTGCATCTCCGGGTAGGCCGCAACTTCAATCTGGAAATGCGCGCCGTGGGTCTGGCGGATGAACTCCACAAGTTCGTTGGCATAACCGAACTCACCCGGCGCCTCGCTGCTCACGGCGGTGGCCGGCAGATCCCCGCGCAGCGCAACGATGCGCCGCACACCCGCCGCCTTGTAGCGGTCCAGCAGCGCGGCGATGTTCGCGCGCGTGGAGCCGACGCAGGTCAGGTGCGGCGCGGCCTCGATGCCGGTGTGCTCCACGATCTGGCGGATGGTGTCGGTGGTGCCGTTTTGGTCCGAGCCGCCTGCGCCATACGTCACGCTGAAGAAGGCAGGCTTCACCGCCGCCAGTTCACCGATCAGCGCGGGCAGCTTGTCCCAGCCCGCTGGTGTGCGTGGAGGAAACAGTTCGAAGGAATACGCGGCGCTCACAGGCGTTTCTCGTAGATGTGACGGTCGTGACCGTTCCAGAAATTGCGAATGCTGCCGCAGCGGGTGAAGCCGAGCTTCTCGTAGAAGCCGGGCGCCTGAAACTCGAAGGTATCGAGCCAGATACCGGCGCAGGCGTGCTCGCGTGCGATGCGCTCGGCCTGTGCCATCAGCTCCGAGCCCAAGCCGCTCTTTCGATAGCCTGGTGCGGCGACCAGGATGTCGACGTGCAACCAGTGGACGCGCACCTGCCCGAGCAAGCCGCCGACCAGAACCCCGTTCGGGTCACGGGCAGCGAGTTGCACGGTGTGGATCGGCGGGCGCCCGCCGAAGAACGGCAGGTTGTAGTCGATCAGCAGGTCGAGGATTGCGCTTGCGGTATCGCGATCCTCGGCTTGCAGTGCGGTGATCGAGTAGGCGTTCATTCGAGCTCATCCCCGGCTTCGCCTCTCAGCGAAGCCGGCTAGATGACTAGTAACGATAGTGATCGGGCTTGTACGGACCTTCCACCGGCACGCCCAGATACTCGGCCTGCGAGACGGTGAGCGCGGTCAGCTTCACGCCAATCTGTTCAAGATGCAGGCGCGCCACTTCCTCATCCAGCTGTTTTGGAAGTCGATATACGGTCTTCTCGTAGGTGTCCTTGTTCTTCCACAGGTCCAGCGCGGCGAGCGTCTGGTTGGAGAAGCTGTTGGACATGACAAACGCCGGGTGGCCGTGCGCGCACCCCAGGTTGATCAGGCGGCCTTCGGCCAGGATGTAGATGCTCTTGCCCGTGTCCTTGAAGGTGTAGCGATCAACCTGCGGCTTGATCTGGTCGCGCTCGGCGCCACTGGCATTGAGGCGATCCATCTGGATCTCGTTGTCGAAGTGGCCGATGTTGCACACCAGCGCGTTGTTCTTCATCGCACGCATGTGTTCGAGCGTGATGATGTCGCGATTGCCGGTGGCGGAGACGTAGATGTCGGCAAAGCCGAGCACGTCTTCGATGGTCTTGACCTCGAAGCCTTCCATCGCCGCCTGTAGCGCGTTGATGGGGTCGATCTCGGACACAATGACGCGCGCACCCAGGCCACGCAGGCTGTGCGCGCTGCCTTTGCCGACGTCGCCATAACCGGCGACGAACGCGACCTTGCCCGCGATCATCAGGTCGGTGGCGCGCTTGATACCGTCGGCCAGCGACTCGCGGCAGCCGTAGAGGTTGTCGAACTTGGACTTGGTGACCGAGTCGTTGACGTTGATCGCCGGCACCAGCAGCTTGCCCTGCTCGAACATCTGGTACAGGCGATGCACGCCGGTAGTGGTTTCTTCGGCCACGCCGCGCCAGTCCTTGACCACACGGGTCCAGAAGCCCGGACGCTCGAGCG
This sequence comes from Panacagrimonas sp., assembly GCA_052387335.1. Taxonomy (GTDB): domain Bacteria; phylum Pseudomonadota; class Gammaproteobacteria; order Nevskiales; family Nevskiaceae; genus Panacagrimonas. The sequence goes on from JBQTJH010000197.1 coordinate 12,320, forward strand.
CCACTTTCTTGAGCAGGTCCTTGATGACCTTCACTTCGTGGTTGTCGCTGGGCGTGTTGACCCAGGTATCGCCCTGCTCCAGCTCGTAGCCCTTGTGAATCAGCAGAGTCACGTCACCGCCGTCGTCGATCACCAGTTCCGGCCCGGTGAGCGTGCCGTCGGCCAGGGTGTGCGTGACCGCGTCCAGGGTGCAGTCCCAGTACTCCTCCAGGGTCTCGCCCTTCCAGGCGAACACCGGCGTGCCGGCGGCGGCGACGGCGGCGGCGGCGTCGTCCTGGGTGGAGAAGATGTTGCACGAGGCCCAGCGCACGTTCGCGCCCAGCGCGACCATGGTTTCCAGCAGCACCGCGGTTTCCTTGGTCATGTGCAAGGAACCGGTCAGGCGCACGTTCTTCAGCGGCTTGGTCGGCGCGTACTTGGCTCGGATGCTCATCAGGCCGGGCATTTCCTCTTCGGCCATGCGCACGCGCTTGCGGCCGAACTCGGCCAGGGACAGGTCGCGGACCTTGTAGTCCGTAAAGGCTTGCGGCTTGAGTACGGCGTTCATGCGATCGCTCCTACAAATGAATGAAGTCAGGAACGGGCGCCGTTGCTCTCAAACCTCGCCGAGCCTGGCCCGCCTCGCGCGGGTCGCAGCGCCCCTCGGCGGGGTCGGGTTGTCTTACTTGAGGCCCGCGTCCGCGCGCAGCGCCTCGGCCTTGTCCGTGCGTTCCCAGGTGAAGCCGGTGAACGCATGCAGCTTGCCGGTCTCGGCGCAGGTGTACTTGATGGTCTGCGGCTTGCGGCCGAAGTGGCCATAGGCCGCCGTCGCGCGGTAGATCGGGTGCAGCAGATCCAGCATCTCGATGATGCCGTAGGGACGCAGGTCGAAATGCTTTCGTACAAGCTTTTCGAGCTTGGCCGCCTCGATCTTGCCAGTGCCGAAGGTCTCCACCGTGATCGAGGTCGGCTCGGCCACGCCGATGGCATAGCTCACCTGCACCTCGACCTTGTCGGCCAGGCCGGCGGCGACCAGATTCTTAGCGACATAGCGCGCGGCGTACGCGGCGCTGCGATCAACCTTGGACGGGTCCTTGCCGGAGAACGCACCGCCGCCGTGACGCGCGTAACCGCCGTAGGTATCAACGATGATCTTGCGGCCGGTCAGGCCCGCATCACCCATCGGCCCGCCGACGACGAAGCGGCCGGTCGGGTTGATGTGGAATTTGGTGTCCTTGTGCAGCAGTTTGGCCGGCAACACGGGCTTGATGATGTGTTCCATCACCGCCTCCACCAGATCCTTCTGCTTGATCTCCGGCGCGTGCTGGGTGGACAGCACCACGGCGTCGATGACGGTCGGCTTGCCATCCACATAGCGCAGGGTGACCTGGCTCTTGGCGTCCGGGCGCAACCAAGCCAGGTTGCCGCTCTTGCGCTGCTGCGCCTGCTTTTCCACCAGGCGGTGCGCGTACTGGATCGGCGCGGGCATCAGCTCTGGGGTTTCGCGCACCGCAAAGCCGAACATCAGGCCCTGGTCGCCGGCGCCCATCTTCTTCTTGTCCTTGCGATCCACGCCACGGTTGATGTCCATGGACTGCTTGCCCAGGCCGTTGAGCACGGCGCAGGTTTCGGCATCGAAGCCGATATCGCTGCTGGTGTAGCCAATGTCCTTGATGACGCCGCGGATAATGGCTTCGGAGTCGATATGCACGCCCTTTGGCACCTTGATCTCGCCGGCCACCATCGCGATGCCGGTTTTGGTCAGGCTCTCGCAGGCCACGCGGCCGTCCGGGGCCTGGGCCAGGTAAGCGTCCAGGATCGCGTCGGAAATCTGGTCGCACATCTTGTCCGGATGACCTTCGGAGACGGATTCGGACGTGAACAGGTAAGCGGACATCGGCAACTCCCAAGGCAACAGGGTGATCGGAATGGAGTGGGGTCAATCCGCGTATACGGATAGGCGAATATCGTAGCCGAATGCTGCGCGCGGCGGCAGCCCCGCCTGTCGGCGCGCGCGTCCATCTGATCGCAGACCGATGACCCGCGTGTGACGCGCCGACCGCGTCTGTCAGACTCGGCCTCTGTCCGCCTGAACCCTTTGCCGATGCTTGCCCAAGCCCCTGCCATCCCGCTGATTTGGGTGCTGATCCTGTTGGCCCTGGTCTGTGCCTTGGCCGCCGTCGTCATGGTGCTGTCCGGCGTTCGCACGCGGCGCGTCGAGCTGGCACTGGAGGAGGCGCGACGCGGGCAGCAGGCGGCGCTGGAGCGCGCCGCCGCCGCCGAGGCGCTACGAGATACCCAGCTGGACCGGATCGTCGAACTCGGCGCCGCGGTGAACGCGGCCAGACAGGATGCAGACCACGCCCAGCGTGAGCACAGTGCGCAGCTCGAGCTTGTGACCCAGCAGCTCGCCGCCGTGCAGAGCGACAGCCGCACGCTGCAGACCCGGCTCGAAAGCGAGCGGCAGCAGTCGCAGGAAAAGCTGGCGCTGCTGCTGGAGGCACGCGAGCAGCTCAGTCAGCAGTTCAAGACCCTGGCCGCCGACATCCTCGACGAGAAGACCCGCAAGTTCACCGAACAGAATCAGCTCAATCTCGGCGCGCTGCTGACGCCGCTCAGCGAGCAGATCAAGGTCTTCAAGGCCAAGGTCGAAGAGGTTTATGTCAACGAAGGCAAGGACCGCAGCGCGCTCAAGGAGCAAGTCCAGCTGCTGACCCAGCTCAACAACACCCTGAGTCAGGACACGCAGAACCTGACCCTGGCGCTCAAGGGCGACCGCAAGGCGCAGGGCAACTTCGGCGAGATCATTCTGGATGATGTGCTGGAAAAGGCCGGGCTGATCGCCGGTCAGCACTACGTCAAGCAGGGCGGCGTGACCGCTGCCGACGGACAGGGCACGTCGATTCCCGACGTGGTGATTACCTTGCCGGGCGAGCGCTACCTGGTGGTGGATTCAAAAATGACCTTGCCGGATTACCGCGCCTTCGCCGACGCGCAAGACGACGGTGAGCGCAGCGTGGCGCTCAAGCGCCATCTGGTTTCGATCCGCGCCCACATCAAGGGCCTGTCGGACAAGAAATACCAGACCTTGTACGACCTCAAGTCACTCGACTTCGTGGTGATGTTTGTGCCGCTGGAACCCGCGTTTACCGTCGCGGTGACCCACGACGCCGAACTGTTCCAGCACGCCTGGGAGAAGAACGTGCTGCTGGTGTCACCGAGCACGCTGCTGTTCGTGGTGCGCACGGTGGCCAATCTGTGGCGACAGGAAGATCTGAGTCGCAACGCCAAGGACATTTCTGCGCAAGGCGCCAAGCTCTACGACAAGCTGGTGGGCTTCGTGAACGACCTGGACGAGGTGGGCAAGCGCATCCAGCAGGCGCAGGACAGTTACGGCGACGCGCGACGCAAACTCAAGGACGGCAGCGGCAATCTGATCGGTCAGGCCGAGAAACTGCGCAAGCTTGGCGTCAAGCCGGCCAAGATGCTGTCCTCGGCCTGGGTCGAGTCGACGGCGACAGAGGAACTGCCGCCGCCGGACAGTGATCAGCCGAAGTGACAGACGTAATGCAGGGTCTCCAGCACTTCGATGTCGAAGGCCGAGTCGCTCGCAACCGCGAACGACTGTCCACCCGCGTAGTCCTTGGCGGCGGATTCACCCTTGAGCGTCACCCGGCAGCGTCCGTCGATCAGCTCCATGATCTCCGGCGCGCCGGTGGTGAAGGTCAGTTTGGAAGGCAGGATCACGCC
>JBQTJH010000198.1:0-7618 GCA_052387335.1 Panacagrimonas sp.
CACCTCGTCGCTCCTTCCTTGCGCTGGGCAAAAGTGACCTCCGCCGCAGCGACCATTCAAATGTCAACAGACCCTGGTGAGCGCCCACCTTAGTGAGCGATGAGCCTTGGTGTCCAATATATGAAAGGGTTCTTATTGATATAAATTAAGTCTCAATGGAACTCCGTCATCTGCGCTATTTCGTGGTCGTGGCCGAAGAGCTGCACTTCCGTCGCGCCGCTGAAAAACTCGGCATTCAGCAGCCGCCGCTGAGCATGCAGATTCGCCAGCTGGAAACCGAGATCGGCACGCCCTTGTTTCGGCGCGCGCAGCGGCGGGTGGAACTCACCGACGCCGGCCATTCGTTTCTGGAGGACGCGCGCGCCATCCTGGCCTCTGCGCAAACCGCGACCAGCCGCGCGCGCAAAGCCGCGCTGGGCGACCACGGGCGCCTGCGCGTGGGCATGATCAATTCCGCGCCGTTTCATCCGCTGATCCTGCGCATCCTGCGCGAGTACCGGCACGACCATCCGGGTGTGTGGATGACCATGGAGGAGGCGAGCACGCCGGAACTGGCAGAACGTATTCGCGCACAGAACCTGGACCTGGCCTTTGTGCGGCCTTTGCTGGACGCCGCGCCTGGCTTGATCACCGAGCACCTGTTCGACGAGCCGGTGCTGGTAGCGCTGCCGCAGGGGCATCCGCTGGCGAAGAAGCGCGCGGTGCCGCTGGGCGCGCTGTCGCTGGAACCCTTTGTGCTGTTCTCGCGTCCGGTCGGTTCGGGCTTGTACGACCAGATCATCTCTGCCTGTCACCGTGCGGGCTTTTCTCCGCGGGTCACGCAAGAAGCCTCACAGGTAACCTCGATCGTCAATCTGGTTGCCGCCGGCCTGGGCGTGTCCCTGGTACCGGCCTCGATGCAGAAGATCCACTCCGAAGGCATCACCTATCGCCCGCTGGCCAGCGATGCGCCGGTGGCGCGCATGAGCCTGATCTATCGACGCGGCGAGACCTCGATCACGGTACAGAACCTGCGCATGCTGGCGCTGAAACTGGCCGCTGACGCGGCTTGAATGAAGAGGTCAAAGACCCTGCTCGGCGCGCCAGCGATCAGTTCTCTGCAGCAGTAGTGGAATGCGCGGATCGGCTTCGCCGCTCAAGTGATCGCCGGGCTCGGTCTCGACCTGCACCTGCGCCGCGGACGCATGCAGCGCGTGTATGAGTGACCGGGTCGCGGCGGTTGGGATGCGCTCATCGTCGGCGGCGGAGAGCATCAGTACGCGCTGATGTGCGCGCAGGCGCTGCGCATGCAGTTCGACATCGGGCAGGCCCGCGGCGCGGGCCAGAACCTGCCCCAGCAGCCATGCAAGCGGCCGCGCCCACACGCGGTCCTCCACGTCCCAGCGCCAGATGAATTGCTGACCGATGACCTGCGGCAACCGGCCAAAGCCGTGAATCACCGCCAACCCGGGAATGCCATGATCGGCCGCCGCAATTACGGCGAAGGGTGCGCCCAGGCTGACACCGACGATGCTGATGCGCGCTGTGTCCACGTCTTCGCGCTGCGCCAGCGCGGCGTGCAGCAGACCGATCGCGTCTTGTGTGTCGTGAACCGCACGCCGCACCTCCGGTAGCAGTCGCAGGCCCTCGCGCAGGCCGATGGAATCCGGCAGAACCAGCGGGTAGTCGAACGAGGCGAGCACTGCCGGATATCCCGGCGGAATCAGGTCCAGCGCCGCGGCGCCGCGCTCGAAGCCACCGAGCAGAATCACCGCCGGAAGGCGCGCGACCGGCGCCGTGGGCAGAACGATGCGCGCCAGGACGCGGCGGCCACTATCCAGGCTCAGCTCCAGCTGTGCCTCAGCACGGATCTGCGCCCGCGCGACGCCGCTGAGCAGCAGCAGCGCCACCGCCAGGACCTTCGACAGCCGACTCATCCGTTGGCAGCACATGGAGAATTTTCAGCCCAGTCTGTGAGAGGACCACGGCGCTGACCGCTTCGTTCGCGGGGATGACTACGCGACGCAGCACGGAATCCTCCAGAATTCGGTTCTGCACCACCGCGCTTGAACAAGGACACCACGATGAAACGATGGACCCGCCCCCTGCTCATCTGCCTGATCGCCGGCGCGGCCGCGTCAGTCACCGCCCAGACCCAGGCCCCGCCGCTAGACGCCAGCTCATTGGCACGCTGCGCCTCGCAGGTGATTTCGCTACGCGAGGAATCGGCGCGACTGATTCAGAAGAATACGGTGCTGGATCAGCGCCGCACCCAGATCAACCAGCGCTCCGCCGCGTTCGATGCGGAACGCGCCAGCTTGCCGGCCGACAATCTGGAAGCCGGCCTGAATTTTCGCCAGCGCCTCAAGCAGCACCAAAGCGAGACCCTGGCGTTCAACGCGCAGATCGAAACATATAAGAACGAGGTGCGCGCGGTGAATGCGGTCAAGCAGGATTACGACCGCAGCTGTGCCAATCGCAGTTATCGTCGCGCCGATCTGGACGCCATGCCGGCACAGTCGCGCGAGGCCATGCGTCGCGGGCTGTCCGACGTACAGGTTCCGTATTTGGAGTAGGCGGGCTTGCGCGGTTGTGCTCAGCTGATCTGAGCTGAGCTGAACACTGAAGACCCTACAAGTCCGGTTTGCGGCAGATTCATCGCCGCAAACCCGAGCCCGCAGAACCGCGCTACTGCACCCAGACCTCGACGCGACGATTCTTGTTGCGCCCCGCCTCAGAGTCGTTCGAGGCCACCGGAATGGCGGGGACAAAACCCTTGACCATGCGCGGGAACACGCCGTGCGCCTGCAGCTGCATTTCCACTGCCTTGGCGCGCTCCTGCGACAGCGCCAGGTTCGCCGCCTCATCACCAAAACTGTCGGTGAATCCCAGCAAGACTGGCTGGCGCGAAGGCTGACGCTCCAGAAACGCGATCAGCCGTGCCAGGTCGCGCTGTCCCTTGGTATCCAGCCGATAACTGGCCGGCTCGAAGCGGAAGTTCACCGACAGTCGCTCGGCATCGCGTGCGATAGCCACGTAGTCTTCAGGCAGGCCAGGAGCGAGTCGCGGCTTTTCAGCGTAGATATTCTGTGACACCAGCCCGATCTCCTTCACCACCTCCTGACCGCGCTCGGTGCTGACGAAGGCCACGAACTCGCTCAACTCGCGCGACACCGGTTTGGCCGGTGCGTAGAAATACAGGCGGCGCGACAGCGGGTAATCCTCGGTGCCGACCGTGAATGTCGTGGGCACAATGGGCAAGGTGTCCTGCGCCTCGGCGATGCCCAGCGCCTTGGTATTGCGCACATAGGGCAGTCCGATGAAGCCGATGGCGTTGGGCGCCGCCGCGACGTTGTCGGACAGCTCGCTGGATGATTCATAGCGGCGCGCATCCGGGGCAATCTTTTTCTGATGCGGTTCCAGCACCAGTGATTTGAAAGTGTCGTAAGTGCCGGACAGCTCATCGCGCGCGTGCACCTGGATGCGCCCGGGCTTCAGGCCCAACTCACTCCAGTCGGTGATCTCGCCGGCAAAGATGCGTGCCACGACGTCGGCGGTCAGCGCGTTCAGCGAGTTGGAACGGTGCACCACGACGGCCAACCCGTCCAGACCGGCGACCACCTCGGAGCCCGGCGCTGACAGGTCGCCATAGCGCGCCGCCAGTTCATCGACTTCCTTCTTCTTGATGCGTCGCGATGCCATGCCCAGATCCGCCGTGTTCTTGGCCAGATCCTGAAACGCGGTGCTGGAACCGTGCGAGTGCAGCTCTACCATCCAGCGCTCGCCGCGATCCGGGAAGCTGCCGGTGACGAAGCGCTCGCCAGGCGTGGCGGTCGCAATCACTGACGTATCAGCCGCGCCCTTGGACTTGAGCCAGCGCTCGATCAAGGCAGGCGCCAGTTCCTCACCCACGGTGTTGGAGCCGTGCAAGCGGAAGATCTGACGCTCGGTCAAAGCGCTCGGCGCAGGAGAGGAGACCGCCCGCTTCGAGGTCACCGTCGATGTACTGGCGACCGCATCCGCTGTTGCCGGCGAAGAGCGCCCGAACAGCCAGGCGCCGACAAACAGCAGCAACACCGCCGCCCCCGCAACCCAGACCCAGTTCAGGCGCGAGGCCCCCGGAAAGGTGGCAGAGCGCGCTGCGCCCGACGCAGAGGCTTGGCGAATCTTACGCGCCAGCGCGACGCGCTCCGGCTCGCCGCTGGCCTCCGCTTCATCCAACAGCATCTGGACCTTGCCAGCGTCGGCGAGCAGATCACGCAGCTTGGCGCTGTGTATCGAACCATAACGGTCCGACTGCAATTTGAGCTGCCAGATTAAATCAGCGTCCGCACTTGCGCGTGCCATGCGCGTTCTCGATTCAGTTCATTTTGGGGCGCGGCTTATACGCCGAAAGCGTTTGCAACTTCGTGACAGTGCGCGTGCGGTGGGGCGTCTGCAACAGCACCCATCGCGGTTACGTCCGTCGAACCGCATCCCTCTGGCGCCTTGGCCATCGGCACGATGCACGCTGATCACCGGCGTGCCTGTATCCCGTCTTTACCCATTGCAGTGGCGACACCCCATCAGAAAGCCCTGCGTAACCACCAGCGAGATCACCAGCGCAATACCCGACCAGGCCAGGGCCTTGGCGACAAACGCATCGCGAGCCAGAAACTGTGACAGCTCGTCCATAACGCTTGTTCTCCATCGGAGTGGACGCGCTACGTCAGCGCGATATTCCCCCTGTGATGCGGCACGCCGCAGCCTGTAGATGATCAACGGCATTTGGCTACGGCTAGGCCTCGCCCATCTCAACGGTATCGGTTGCAGGCTGCAATACCGCAAGGGACGCGCATCACCGCTGGCTGATCGGCGCCTGGTCGCTTGAGCAGCTTCTGGCGTATGTGGATCGTCATCCGGACAGCAAGCTCAGCCTGGAGCAAGTGTCCAAGCGACTGCGGCTGAGCCGCGCCGCGTTCACCCGTAAATTTGTTGATCTGGTCGGGTGCTCATTCCACCAGTATCTGATTGATCGACGTGTCGAGCAGGCAGCCTCGCTGCTGCTGCGCACCGAACTCGACATCTCAACCATTGCCGACGAGCTGGGCTTCAGCAGCCCTTCGCATTTCGTCAGCGTGTTCCACCGCAAGACCGGGCTCACGCCGGCGACAACCCGCGCAAGACAGCAGTCCGCGAATCATGGCCAGCACGATGAGCGCGTGATGATCCGGCGCAGATCCATACGCAGCGCGGCGCCCCTTTCGGCGTCGATTGGTGTGGGTCTGGCTGGCCGGGTCTGAGACGCCGCGTTCACGCCATCGGCGCAGTGGTTTGGAGACAGCGCAGCAGGTCATGATGCGGGTCTGATGTCCCGTCTCCGCCTTGAGTCCACGTTCGAACCGCCGCTGTCGTGACCACCGACGCTCCCTCCATCCGCTACGGCGTCTCGGTCCGCGAGCTGTGCGCGTTCACGGCCAAGGCGGGTGATCTGGATCTGCGCTTCACACCGGCACCGACCGCGCTGGAGGGCATGCTGGGTCACGCCAAGCTGCAGGCGCGCCGCGGGCCGGGGTATGAATCCGAGCGCGTGCTGTGCGAAACCTTCGAGATTCTGCAGATCCGCGGACGCGCGGACGGCTACTGGCCGGATCGCCAGGAGCTCGAAGAGATCAAGACTCATCGCGGCTCGGTCGAGCGCATCCCGCAGAACCATCGCGCGCTGCACTGGGCCCAGCTCAAGCTCTACGGCGCCATGCTGTGCGCGGAGCAGAATCTGGCCGAGGTGCGTCTGAGTCTGGTGTATTTCGACGTGGTGAAGGAGAAGGAGACGCGCTATTCCGAAGTGCACTCCGCGATCTCGCTACGCCTGTGCTTTGAGGATCACGCTCGACGCTTTCTGGATTGGGCGCTGCAGCGGAGCGCGCATCGCCTGCGTCGCAACGCTGCGCTGAAGGCGCTGCGCTTTCCGTTTGCAGACATGCATGCGGGACAACGGGAACTGGCGGAGGCAGCGTATCGCCGCGCGCGCGACGGCGGCGTGCTGATGGCGCAGGCACCGACCGGCATCGGCAAGACCCTGGGCAGCTTGTTCCCCACACTCAAGGCCTGCGCATTGGGTCAGATCGACCGCGTGTTCTTTCTGACCGCCAAGACCTCTGGGCGCAAGCTGGCGCTGGACGCCACCGAACAACTGCAGACTTCCACATCGGCGCGCCCGCTGCGCGTGCTGGAACTGGTGGCGCGCGAGAAAGCCTGCGAGCACCCGGACAAGGCCTGCCACGGCGGGTCCTGTCCGCTGGCCAAGGGCTTCTTTGATCGGCTGCCCAGCGCAAGAGCAGCGGCGATGCAGCACGCGCGGCTGGACCAGTCGGCAGTCCGCGAACTGGCGCTGGCGCACGAGATCTGTCCGTACTATCTGAGCCAGGAACTGGCGCGCTGGTCGGACGTGGTGATCGGCGATGTCAATTATTTCTTCGACCTGAGCGCGCTGCTGCATGCGCTGACCTTGGCCAATGGCTGGAAGGCCAGCCTGCTGGTGGACGAGGCCCACAATCTTCTGGATCGCGCGCGCGGCATGTATAGCGCCGAGCTGGATCAGAACCGACTCGCACGCGTACGCAAACTGGCGCCCAAGGCACTCAAGCGTCCGCTGGAGGGATTGAATCGCGTCTGGAATCAGGTCCACCAGGATCAGGAAACCGACTACCAGGTCTATGAGCAGATTCCGCCGCGCCTGCTGGAGGCACTGGGCAAGCTCACCAGTGCCATCACCGACTATCTCAGCGATGAGCCCGATGGCATGCCGCCCGAGTTGCAGACGTTTTACTTCGACTGCCTGCACTGGCGCGGTCTGGCCGATGATTTCGCCGCGCACTCGCTGTTCGACATCAGCTTGATGCACGGCGCGCGCACGCGCTCGCAGCTGTGCATCCGCAACGTGGTGCCGGCACCCTTCCTGTCTGAGCGATTGAAGCTGGCGCACAGCTCCGCGCTGTTTTCCGCCACGCTGACACCACCCCGGTTCTACCGCGAAATGCTGGGGCTGCCGGACGAGGCCATCGAATTGGATGTGGCATCGCCGTTTCACGCTGATCAGTTATCGGTGCGCGTGGTGTCGCGCATTTCCACCCGCTTTGCCGATCGCTTGGCCTCGCTGGAACCCATGGTCGAACTGATTGCGCAGCAGTACGCGGCACAGCCTGGAAACTATCTGGTCTTTCTCAGCAGCTTCGACTATCTGCAGGCCGTGGTCTCCTGCTTCCGCGCACGCGAGCGCGACGTGCCGATCTGGACACAGACGCGCGGCATGCCCGAGGCCGCACGCCAGCAGTTTCTCGACCAGTTTCTTTTGGACGGTCGCGGCATAGGGTTCGCCGTGCTCGGCGGCGCCTTCGCCGAAGGCATCGATCTTCCCGGCAGCCGCCTGATCGGTGCCTTTGTCGCCACCCTGGGGCTGCCGCAGGTCAACCCGGTGAATGAGGAATTCCGCAAGCGTCTCGATCTGCTGTTCGGCGAGCGTCAGGGCTATGACTACACCTATCTATTTCCTGGTCTGCTCAAAGTCGTGCAGGCGACAGGACGCGTGATTCGCACGACCGACGACCGCGGCATCGTGTACCTGATCGATGATCGCTACGACAGACGCGCGATTCGCGCG
>JBQTJH010000199.1:0-18802 GCA_052387335.1 Panacagrimonas sp.
CGGCTGCGCGCAGCCAGTTGCTCGACGCCGCTGCCGCCGCGACGTCAAAGACCGCGCCGTTGCGACGCCGGCCGCACCTGCGTCGGCGGTCGCGCTGGATGTGGCCGTACGCGGCAGGCTTTGCCACCGCTGCCTCGCTGGTCATGGCCTTCTTGTTCGGCCAGCGCAACGCGCTGCACGCCGATACGCCGCCGCAATGGCTGCCGAGTGGCCCGAGGATCGCCATGCCGGAGCCGGTCGAATCCCAGCTGAGCACGGTCGTGCTCGGATCTTCGGAAGCAGAAGCGGAGATTTCGACCTATCTGGCCAAGCTGAGCATGCCGGCCTCGAGCATGGGCTGGATGATCAGCATCTCCGGCGATCACCGCCGGCTCTACGCCGTGGCGGCCGAAGACTTCCTGCAGGTCGGCCGCTTCCGCGTGCAGCTCTGGGGCCTGCTGCCCAACGCCGAGCCGATCCATCTCGGCGCCCTGCCCATCAGCCGCGAAGCCGTGGCCAGCTTTGCCATTCCGGATCGTTTGCTGGGCCACGACCAAGTGCGCTTTGCCTTGACCCTGGAGCCGGGCTCCGGCGAGCTGGCAGCGCAGCCGCGCGGCCCGATCATGAGCGCGGCGACGGCGCTGGACTCGATCTGAGCCCAGCGCCGCGGCAGCGCGCAAAAACAGCCGTTCAGTCCTTGCGCGCTGAAGCGAAGGCTTGGCGTACCACCAGAAATACCGCGATCAGGTCGATGATCGTGAACACCAGTGCGGGGACCAGACCAATCACGGCCGCCAGATTGGATTCGCCCCAGCGGTTGTCGGCAAACGTCAGCGCACGATTGGGTGCCAACAGCGCCGCCCAGTAGAACAAGGTGAAGGCCCAAGCTGCGCCGACCAGCATCCAGTAGATACGGCGTGCGGCAGCGTCGACAAATCCAAGTCCGCCCATGACACCAGCAATCAGGATCACCAACATGCCGTTGAGCATGCCGCCGACGTGGGCGCGCACCCAGGCGTCGGTGTTCCCGGGAATGGAAAACTCGATGATGCTGCCGGGGATCAATTCCAGCCCGCCCACCAGACTGACCAGCAAGCCCAGGCCGGCGAACATGCCGATCAGGATCACCAGGGCGCCGTGCCCGATCATTCTTTTCTGCAGCGATGTGAGATTCATTACGAGTTCCCCGGTGTGGTGCTGTAGTGATGTACGCAGACCCTAAGCCGATTTGCTCATCTGGTCACGCACCGCGCGCTTGAGGATCTTGCCGGTGGCCGTCATCGGAAACGCGTCGACGTAACGCACTTCCTGGGGCACCTTGTAGCCGGCGATCAGCGAACGGCAGTGGGCAATGATCTCTTCCGGCGAGGGCTTGGCATCGGGCACCGGCAGGATGACGGCGGTCACGCGCTCGCCCCACTTCTCGTCGGGCAAGCCGATCACGGCGCACTGACGCACGCCAGGATGCCTGGCCAGAGCCTGCTCGACCTTGGCGGAGTACACGTTCTCACCACCGGTGATGATCATGTCCTTGACCCGATCCACGATGTACGACAGGCCTTCGGGATCGCGGAAGCCCGCGTCGCCCGTCTTGTACCAGCCGTCGCGCATCACCGCAGCGGTGGCCTCCGGCTGGTTCCAGTAGCCGCCAAACATGTTCGGCATGCGCACCCAGAACTCACCGCTGGAGCCGTCCGCCACTTCCTTGCCGTCGGCGTCCATGATCTTGACCTCGACCAAGGGCAGCGGCGTGCCGCAGGAGCGCAGGCGCGCCTCGTTGTTGGCATCGTGCTGCTCGGGTCGCAGCAGGGTGATGGCGCCGGACGATTCGGCGGCGCCGTAGAACTGCATGAACTTGCACTTCATCTCCAGCAGCGCGCGCTTGAGCACGGTGGAGCTGATGGCCGATCCTGCGTACATGACCAGACGCAGCGAAGTCCGCGTTCTCGGCTTCGCGGTGATCCAGAATCATCTGGATTGCGGTGGGGACCAGCGCGCAGATCGAAGGCCGGTCACGCGCCAGGAACTTGAACAGGTTGGCGGGATCCAGCATCGGCAGCAACGATACCGCCGCGTCGTTGTACAGCGCCTGCACCGACAGCCCGGTGCCCACCAAATGAAACACGGGCATCACGGTCAGCATCACGTCGCCTTCACGCCACTCGTAGGCCGGTTCCAGGTGCCCGCAATATCGTATGGCCCCATATCAAATCACCTCCCACCCACTACGGAACCGGAACATGGCTCTTTTCGCTCACGACGCGCTGGCTGGCAAACGCATTCTCATCACCGGCGGTGGCACCGGCCTGGGCAAGGGCGTGGCCGGGTTTCTGGCCCAGCACGGTGCCGAGGTTCATCTCTGGGGCCGACGCCAGGAAGTGCTGGATGCCGCCGCGCAGGAAATCAACGCGGCCTGCGGCGCGCAGCGCGCGTTCACGCAGTCGGTCGACATTCGCAAGGCGGATCTGGTCGACGCCGCCATCGGCGAGGTCTGGGCCAAACACGGCCCGCTCACCAGCTTGATCAATAACGCCGCGGCCAATTTCATCGCGCCGACCAAGGACCTGAGCCCGCGCGGCTTCGAGGCCATCACCTCCACCGTCATGAACGGTGCGTTCTTCACTACGCATGCCTGCGGCAAGCGCTGGATCGAGCAGGGCCTCAAGGGCGCGGTGGTGTCCACCCTGGTCACCTGGGTCTGGACCGGCTCGGCCTATGTCGTGCCCTCGGCCATGGCCAAGGCCGCGGTCAACGCCATGACCATGTCACTGGCGGTGGAATGGGCGCGTTATGGCATCCGCATCAACGCTGTGGCGCCGGGCCCCTTCCCCACCGAGTACGCCTGGCAGATGCTGGCACCGACGGACGATGTCAAGATTGGCGCCACGCAAGCCGACGAAGTGCCCATGGGGCGCTACGGCGAGATTCAGGAACTGGCCAATCTGATGATCCTGCTGCTCGGTGACGGTTGCGATTACATCACCGGCGAAACCATCTGCATCGATGGCGGTCATCACTTGGCGGCGCCGTCGACGTTCGCCGGCCTCAACAAACTCAGCGACGACGCATGGCGCAAGATTCGCGAAGCAAGTACCGCGGCCACGGCCGCATCGAAGGCACAACGCAGCACCTGATTCAGTCTCCGGCCATGAGGCGGCGCTTCGCCGCGTCATGGTCGTTGCTGTTGTGTCTGGTACTAAGTTTCGCACCGCCGCTTTCTGCCAACGCGCAAACCGATGCGCCAGCGGCCGGTGCCACGCGCGTCAAGCTGCATGAAGCCCCCAAGAAGCTGGACTGCCCGCCACCGCCGCCGCTGGTCATCATTGAAGGACCGGTGGCCTATCGAGACTGTGCAGACACCCCCGCGCTGATCCGCCTGCGGGGCGGGCGCTTCAGCATGGGCGAGCTGACTACCACCGGTACGCTGTACGAGCGCCCGGTACGCGAGGTCGAGGTCTCGGAATTCTCCATCGGCCAATTCGAAGTGAGCTTCGACGAATGGGATCAATGCGTTCGTGAGCGTGGCTGCTTGAACCCTGCCGACGACGAAGGCTGGGGCCGCGGCTCCAGACCAGTGATCAATGTCAGCTGGGTGGACGCGCAGCAGTACGTGCACTGGCTGAGCCAGAAGACCGGGCAGCGGTATCGCCTGCCTACCGAGGCCGAGTGGGAATATGCCGCACGTGCCGGCAGCGTCACGCGCTATCACTGGGGTGATGGCGCCGAGTGGAGTTGCACCTCGGCCAATGTGCTGGATCTCGCCGCCGCCGCGACCTATCCCAACTGGCATTGGCATGCGACCTGTCTGGACGGCTTCGTGCAGACCGCGCCGGTCGGCCAGTTCCCGCCCAATCCATGGGGCCTGCACGACATGTCCGGAAATGTCTGGGAATGGGTGCAGGACTGCTGGCATTCCGACTACACCGGCGCGCCGTCGACCAGCGAAGCCTGGGTGCAGGGCGGCGACTGCGGCAAGCGCGTCAATCGCGGCGGCGGCTGGGGCAACCATCCGCGCAGCATGCGCTCGGCCTCACGCGACGCCGATAGCGCAGTGGGTTTCAGCAACGCGATGGGCTTTCGGGTCGCGCGCGATCCCTGACCGTAAGTCGATGCGCCCGCCTGGGTGCAGCGGGTCAATCGCCCGTCGTGGCGAGCCGGACGTGCTCAGCCCGACAACAGCGGCTGCAGGTACAACCCCAACACTCCGGCCGTCACGCCCAGCACCCAGGCTTCGAACGCTAGACGCAGCGGCAGCGGAGCGTGACGCAGCTCCATGAAGTGCAATATTGATACGGCATTTAGACATTGAACGATTTGGAGGATTCACGGTCGTATCTGCATGGACAAGATCGACTCAAGAACATTGCCAGTTGATGCGTTGAACGAGCGTCGTCTGCGAGCGGTGAAGCTGCGGATGAGTGGCGTCCCGTTGAAGGACGTTGCGGTTCAATGCGACCTTTCGCGAACGACGGTGATTGCGGCGGTGAAGGCCTACAAGGCGGGCGGCGCAAAGGCGGTGGCGATCCGCCGTCTGGGCCGGAAGCCTGGGACCTGTCGGCTGCTGACGGTGGATCAGGAGCGCGAAGTCCAGCGTCTGATCCAGGACCGGACGCCGGACCCGTTGAAGATGGTCTACGCGCTGTGGACACGGAATGCGGTGGCGGAACTGATCCGTGAGCGTTACGGGATTGACCTGGCGGTTCGAACGGTCGGCTTGTACCTGTCGCGCTGGGGCTACACCCCGCAGAAGCCGCTGAAGAAGGCGTACGAGCAAAGCCCGGCAGCGGTGAAGCAGTGGCTGGAGCAGGACTATCCGGCGATTTCCCGCCGTGCCAAGGCGCAAGGTGCTGAAATTCACTGGGGCGACGAGAGTGGTCTGCGCAGCGATGACGTTCGCGGTCGCAGTTACGCGCCGCAGGGCCAGACACCGGTGATCCGGGTGCCCAACCGCCGCCACAGCCTGTCGATCATCTCCAGCGTCACCAACAAGGGGCAGATGCGCTGGAAGGTTTTCGATGGCGCGCTGAACGCCGACATCCTGATCGACTTCCTGGCCCGGCTGATCAAGGGTGCCAGCCAGAAGATCTTTCTGGTGCTCGACAACCTGCGGGTCCATCACGCCAAGCCGGTCAAAACCTGGTTGGCCAAGCATGCCGAAGCCATCGAAGTGTTCTACCTGCCGAGCTACAGCCCCGAACTCAATCCCGATGAAATGGCCAACGCTGATCTGAAGCAAGCCGTCACCAAGCGCGCACCCGCGCGGACCAAGCTGCAGCTCATCAAGGCAACCGCCCACCACCTTCGAAGCGTCCAGCGGCAGCCAGAACGAATCAAAAGCTACTTCCAGCACTTGCCCGTTCGCTACGCCGCTTGAGTTCATTGTCTAAATGCCGACTCAATAACAGCGGACGCATCGACGGATTTCAGGCAAAAAACCCCTCCGTACGGGGAGCTTGTACGGAGGGATAAGCCTCGACCAGCGAAGGATCGTGCGAGCTATTGGCCGATGAGCCGCTTCGTGCGTTCGGTCTTGATCTTCGTCGGCCACCCACGACGACGAATGATCGCCTTCCATGTGCCCGCAGGCGTTGGTATGAACGTGGCCATCGAACTCCTCGGCAGCGATTGCTGACTGTTCCGAATTTGTTTACCGGAGGCGGAGTTTCTGGGTGATGGTGGGCCCTGCCGGACTTGAACCGGCAACCAAAGCATTATGAGTGCTCTGCTCTAACCAATTGAGCTAAAGGCCCTTCGTTGCGTGCGTCCGCGGGACGCGAGTCTAGCAACTTCAATGACACCCCCACGCGCTTGATCTCGCTTCAAACGGCCATGGCGACATGCGCTCCGGTCCGCTGAGTCATTCACGCCGCGCCGCCTGCAGCCGAGTCTCGCGCTTCGTATTCGGGTTGGCCTATCGACGAGGACAGGCCTACCATCAATGCCACGCGTGGCGTGTTTCAGGGAGCCTCACAACTAAAGGCCGCAACGCGATGATCTGCACACCGCATAAGGACCGGCATCAAGTCCGGAGGAGAAGAGGGATGGTCAAGTCATGCGCCCGGTGGGCGGCGGTCGTTTTGGGTGCAGGGCTGCTGGCGCCTGCTCAGGCCATCAACTTCGAGCTGGGTGACGCAGAGTTCGCCTGGACCACCAAGCTCACGGCCGGTGCGGCCTGGCGCATGGAGGGTCGCGACGACGCCAAGGTCGGCAAGCTGAACATTCCGGGGCAGGAAAACCTGTGCAGCAACCGCGGCGGTGACGTCGCCAATTTTGGCCCCAACGACGACGACTGCCTTTCCCTGTTCGGCAATCCCGAGCCCAATCAGCGCTTCGTCAACGCGCGCGGCGGGTATTTCGCGGCGCTGATGGACGACGGCAACCTGAATTTTGATAACGGCGATCTGGTCTCCGCCCTCTTCAAGGTCAACACCCAGCTCGGCGTGACCTGGGGCGACTGGACGGTGAAGCTCAACTACGTCGGCTTTTACGACGAGCGTATCTACAACCTGGATGTGACCCATGTGAACACGCAGTACCAGCCGGGCTCCGAGCGGCTGGGTGACAGTGTGCGCACCCGCGCCGGCCTCAAGGGCGAGTTCCGCGAGGCCTTCATCCTGCGCAACTTCGACGTCGGCGACCGGGCGTTCTCCGTGTCGGTGGGCAACCAGCGCGTGCGCTGGGGCGAGGCCAACCTGCACCTGTTCAACACCCTGGATACGGTCAACCCGCTCGACGCGGTGCTGGCGCTGCAGCCGGGCCTGAATCTCAACGAGCTGGCCGTGCCCACCGGCATGGTGCTGTTCACCGCCGACATCATCCCCAATGTCACGGCCGAGCTGATGTACATCTATGACTGGGACACCACCCGTGTGCAGCCCAGCGGGACGTTCTTTTCCAGCACCGATCCGGCCGGCATCGACACGTATCGCCCGGTGCTGAGCCTGGGCCAGTTCCCGGAAGATCCGAACAACGAGTACATCCCGGCCCTGCCCTTCCGCCTGCTGTCGTCCAGCACGCGTACCGCGCCGGTGGCGGAGAACGGCACGCCCGCCAGCGACGACGGTCAGTACGGGGTGCGCGTGAACTGGTATGCGGAGAACCTCAACGACGGCACCGAGTTCGGCTTCTATTTCCTGAACTACCACAGCCGCGTGCCCTACTTCTCGATCATCGAAGCGCAGCCCACCTGCCTGCGCAACGGTCTCGGCGATGCGGCAACTGCCCTGCTGGGTTGCGTGTTGGGCACCCAGGGCGTGTTCAATCCGGATGCGCTCGACAATGCCAATCCAGCGGGCGAACCCCTGCCCATCAACAGTTCGACCCTGCTGCTGGACTACCCCGAAGACATCCGCATGTTCGGTGTCAGCTTCAACACCACGGCGTTCAGCTGGTCAGTGTCGGGTGAATATTCCTACCGTCCCAACCTGCCGGCACAGGTGCTGATTTCCGATGTGTTCTACGCCGGCTACCAGCAGGCCTTCGCGCAGCGCGACGTGACCTTGGGCTCCAGCGGCCTGCCGCCGGCGCTGGACAGTGCGCTGGCCGGACTAGGGCTGACCATTCCGGCCATCGGCGTCATCCTGCCGGGCGCGGAGACCTTCATCCCGTCCTTCCTGACGCGCTATCGCGGTCGCACCATCGCCAATAACAACGAATACCAGCCGGGCGAATACGTGCAGGGCTACGAGGATCTCAAGGTCGGCCAGTTCGTCATCAATGCGCTCAAGCTGTTCCCGAGCACCTTGGGCGCGGACGACGTGACCTTCCTCGCGGAGTTCGGCTTCACCCACATCGTCGACATGCCCAAGAAGGGCGATCTGTATTTCCAGGGCACGCTGGAACACACCCATCCGAGCATGGGCGCTGACTGCACCGGTTTCGACCCCAGCGCCTTCCCGGCGGGCACGACCTGCAGCAGCCCCGCGGTGGTCGCTCGCATCAACCCGACGCAGCAGACCGATGACTTTGCCGACGACTTCGCCGCCGGCCTGCGCTTCCTGGTGCAGTTCAGCTACAGCAACGTGTTCAACTCCGGCGTCAACATCAAGCCGACCCTGCTGTGGTTCGAGGATATCTACGGCACCACCATCTTCCCGGAGCAGAACTATGTGGAAGGCAACCGCTGGATGATCCCCGGAATCCAGTTCGAGATTGGTCAGGCCTTCAACGGCACCCTGCTGTACCAGTATTACGATGGCGCAGACAACGCGCTGCAGGATCGCGACAACCTGTCGGTGAGCCTGACCTACAACTTCTGATCACGCGGTCCGAACCTGGGGCGGGCGTGTTCCACACGCCCGCCCTTTTGGTTGCCTCAGACCTCGTGTAGCGGCCGCACCGCATCGTAGAACCCTGCGCTCCGTCACCGGGATAACCAAGGGGTTTACATCCGCATACCTTAGCGCCGTGGCCGGAGTCGCGGCGGCCAAGGACATCGGCAGCACGAGGTTTAGGCTCGCAGCAGCAGTAAATCATCACCGCCGGAGGAGACCCGCGATGAACCACGTGCTGACCATGAGCTGCGCGTTGCTGTTGTGGATCACCACGGCGCAGGCGGTAGCGCCGCCCGATCAGGTGTCGCGCCTGGGTCGGGATCTCACCGCGGTGGGCGCCGAAAAGGCCGGCAATGCCGACGGCAGCGTGCCCGCGTGGATGGGTCGTGAGGCGTTCTCGCCCGAGATGCTCAAGCTCAAGCGCGCCGACCTTGAAGCCCTGCGCACGCGCTTGGTCAAGGATATTCAAGGCATGATCGGCGACCCCGCCGTGGTCGCCGACATCCTGGTTCAGGGCCAGGCGATCATGGACGCAGAACCGGCGAAAGCCGATCAGGTCATCGCCGTGGTCAAGCAGATGCTGTCGGCAGATGCCGCGCTCAAGACTGACTTCGACAAGGTGCTGGCCACGCGCGGCGGCAAAAGCGTGGATGCGCTGATTGCGCAGGTGCAGGCGCGCACGCTGAAGCTGCCGCAGTTGAAGGACGACATCGTCGCGGTCATCACGGAATTGAAGAAGAGCGGCGGCGATCAGTTTCTATCGCGCATGGTCGCCAGCTTCGACATCAGCAAGGTGCTGGAGATCATCAATATCGTGGATGACCCCAAGACACGCGTGCAGGCCAGTGCACTGGTGATGAAGTACATGCCCTCCTATGTGAAGGGCTTTCTCGACTACAAAGTTCCAACAGCGGGGGTGCCGGGTTCCAAGGGCGTGATCGATTCGATCAAGCCGCTGTACGTGATCACCAACGCCAATCGCGCGCAGTACGACAAGCTACTCAGCGAAGGCCACAAGGCGCTGTTCAAGACCTATCCGGATTACCGGATGATCGTATTCCCATCCTTCCGCAACGCGTTTTTCCCGGAAGAGATCAACCAGGCCAGCATCGCCAACGCCAGCCGCGCCACGCTCAAAGGCACCGATGAGATCGAAGGTGCTGAGCTGGGCTTCCCCTTCCCCATTCCGCAAACCGGTGCGGAGCCGATCTGGAATCACAAGCTCAAGTTCCGCGGCTCGGCAGTAAAGCGCTTCAACAACCAGGCCATCGTCAAGCCGGATGGTACGTACAAGATCAGCAAGCTGGTCGAGGACGTGAAGTTCAAGTACGCCAACCTCAAGGAACCCGCAGCCCTGCAGACCGGCGGCCTGTTTGCCTATTACCTGCAGGAAGTGCTGTCGCCGCCGCGTGCGGCCGGCCAGATCATCCTGGTGCACGAAACGGCCGGCAATGCCGGCCTTACACGTAACGCCTGGATTTTTTCACCGGGGCTTGCGCGCGTGAATCGCGCGCCGGACGTGGGCTATGACAATCCCTCCATCGGCTCGGACGGCGAGCAGTTCAACGACCAGATCGACGTGTTCAACGGCGCGCTGGATCGGTTCGACTGGAAGCTGATCGGCAAGAAGGAGGTGCTGATCCCGTACAACTCCTGGATGCTCAACAGCCCAACCTTCCAGTACAAGGACATCATCCGCCCGGGACATATCAATCAGGACCTGGCGCGCTATGAGCTCCATCGCGTCTGGGTGGTGGAAGCCACGCTCAAGTCAGGTCAGCGTCATCGCTTCGGCAAGCGTCGCTTCTATCTTGATGAGGATTCATGGTCCATCGCCGTGGTGGATTGCTATGACAACCGCGGCGAGCTGTGGAAGGTGCAGGAGGCGCACCTGGTGACGGTGCCCTTCATCCCGACTGTCAGCGGCATCCCCGAGACCATCTACGACCTGCAATCGAAACGCTATTTCGTCACGACCCTGACCAACGAGGATGCGATTGCCGACTTCGAAGTGAAGTACGAGGACTCGATCTTCACGCCGAGCGCCTTGCAGAAGAAGGCACGATCGAAGTGAGGCTCTGGATTGCCGCGGGGGCCTGCGCTCTCGCGTTTTGCGGCGTACTGCCGGCTCAGGATGTCGACGCGCCCACTACCGGGCCAAGCCCCGCCATCACCGCCTCCAAGGCCGCCGAAAACCGCCTGCTCGATATCGCCCGTGTTGGTTCAGGTCTGGTCGCCGTGGGTCAGCAAGGCGTGATCCTGCTGTCTGAAGATGGCCAGACCTGGCGGCAGGCGCCCTCGCCGGTCGGTGTGATGCTCACGCGTGTGCGCTTCACCGATGCGCAGCACGGCTGGGTACTCGGTTACGACGCGACGATTCTGCAGACCCTTGATGGCGGCAAGCGCTGGACGCTGCGTCACCGCGACACGCAGGGCCGCGCGCTGTATGACCTGCTGTTTCTCGACGCGCAGCACGGCTTGGCCGTGGGCGCTTACGGCACCTTGCTGGAAACCCGTGATGGTGGCGCCAGCTGGTCAGCGCGCGACGATGCACTCACCGCCTTGGGCATGCATCTCAATGCGCTGCTGCGTCTGACGGACGGCTCGCTGTTCATCGCGGGAGAACGCGGATTGATGGCGCGCTCGACCGACCGCGGCAGTACCTGGCATCTGCTCGATTCGCCCTATGCCGGCTCTCTGTTCGGCGCACTGCCGCACGGTGTGCAAGGCGCCATCGTCTATGGCATGCGCGGCAATGTGTACGTGGCCGATGATCTCGCCGCCTGCGCCACGATGGAGATGGCGGACTGGGATTCGTTCACGCGGGAAACCGTTACCGACCCGGACAGGCTGAACGCGCTCGGCTGGCGCAAGCTGAGCAGCCCGGTGCTTGAAAGCCTGTTCGGTGCCACCGTGCTAAGTGATTCGGAGACGCTGCTGGTTGGCGTCAATGGCACGGCGCTGAAGATGGATCGCGCTGCCGGCTCACTCACGGTAGTGCAGACACCTGCGGAAGAGACGCTATCCAAGGTCGTGCGCTTTCGCGATCGGCTGATCGCGGTAGGGCGCCGCGGCGTGCAAGACCTTGGAGCCGCGCCATGAGCGCCAGCACCACGTCCACCAGCTTTACCCGTGCGGTTCTACGTGTTGTTGACCCGATCATCTTTGGTCGGCGCGCGCTGACCTTGGTACTGCTGACGCTGGTCACGGTCTGGCTTGCATGGAACGCGGCGCAACTGCGGCCCAATGCCGGCTGGCTGAAGATGGTGCCGCAGGCGCACCCGTACATGCAGACCTTCATGCAGTACTACCAGGACTTCGGTGGTGCCAACACGGTGCTGATCGCACTCAAGCATCACAAGGGCGACATCTACCAGCCCGAGTTCATGGAAACCCTGCGCAAGGCTGGCGACGATGCCTTCTTCATTCCGGGTGTGGACCGCTCGCGCGTCACCTCGATCTTTTCGCCGAGCATCCTGTACATCGAAGTAGTGGAAGGCGGGCTGGCGGGCGAGAACGTGATTCCCTCGGTGTACGCGCCCACCCCGGAGATGATGGACCGCATCCGTCGCAACGTCGCCAAGGCCAGCGTCATCGGCAGGCTGGTATCCGAGGATCAGACCACGGCGCTAATCCAGTTGGAGCTGCTGGAGACCGATCCCAGCACCGGCACCGTGGACGATCAGGCGGAGCTGGCCAAGCCCCTGAGTCAGCGCCTGCGCGAAGCCTGGCAGGGTGGCGGTGATATCCACGCGAAATTCAAGGCCGTGAGCGCGCTGCTGATGCGCAATCAGGACGCCGAAGCCTCGCTCGATTATGTGAACGTAGGCGTGAAGCTGGAAGAGATCCGCGCCAAGTACGAGACACCGGATATCTCCGTGCATATCGTCGGTTTCGCCAAGGTGGTGGACGACATGACGCGTGCGAGCGTGCAGGTCGGCGCCTTCTTCGTGGTGGCACTGCTGCTCATGGGCCTGCTGCTGTGGATCTACATCGGCAGCCTGCCGCTGGCCCTGATCGTGGTCAGCACGTCCCTGGTCGCCTGTATCTGGGAGCTGGGGCTACTGCATCTGATCGGCTACGGTCTGGATCCCTTTGCCTTGCTGGTGCCGTTCCTGATCATGGCCGTATCGGTCAGTCATGGCGTGCAGTACGTCAGCGCCTGGGCCAACGAAATCTCCACGCGTGAGGCGGCGCCGTTCCAGGCCTCGCTCGCCACCTTTCGCTCGCTGGCGATTCCCGGCGTGGTCGCGCTTCTGGCCAATGTGGTCGGCTTTTCCACCATCTACCTGATCGATATTCAGGTGATCCGCGAGATGTCGATCAACGCCGCCTTCGGCATGGCGGGTGTGATTGTGGTCAACAAGATCCTGCTGCCGATCGTGCTGTCGTATTTCCACCTGCCGAATGTTGAGCGCTTCCGGCAAGCGACGGCGCGGCGCGACCAGCTCGGCGATGCGCTGTTCCGGCGTATGTCGCGGTTGACACGACGCGGCCCGGCCATCGTCGTAACGGCCATCTGTCTGGCCTTGGCCGCCTTTGGAGCCTCGCAGTACCCGCAGGTGAAGATTGGCGATACCACCGAGGGCGTGCCGGAGCTGCGTCCCGACTCGCGTTTCAATCAGGACGCACGCGCCATCGCCGCAAATTTCTCCATGGGCGTGGACCATCTGAAAGTCATCGGTGAATCTTTCGACGACGGCTGCATCGACTACGCCGTGATGGCGGAGATGGATCGCTTTTCCTGGTACATGAAGAATCAGGACGGCGTGCGTGATGTGCTATCGCTGATCGAATTGGCGAAGCTCGCCAACTCCGGACTCAGTGAAGGCCGGCTCGACGCTGAGGTGCTACCCCGCGCGCCGGAATCGCTGGCTCAGATCACTGCGTTGGTGCCGACCACCACCGGCTTTCTCACTGACACCTGCGATGCGCTGGCCCTGTTCATTTTCACCACCGACCACAAGGCCGACACCATCACCCAGCTGACCGACGCGGTGAAGCACTACGTTGATGAATTGCAGCAGGACAAGCGCGTCAAGCTGCGTCTGGCCTCGGGCAATATCGGCGTGATGGCGGCAACCAACGAAGAAGTGCGGCGCAATGAATTGCCGGTGGTGTTCTACGTCTACGCAGTGATTCTGCTGTTCCTGTGGCTGTCCTTCCGCACCTGGTCGGGCGTCCTGTGTATCGGCATTCCCTTGGCGACCGTGACCCTGCTCGGCTACGCGGTGATGGTGGCGCTGGATATCGGCCAGAAGGTAGCGACCCTGCCGGTGCTCGCCTTCGCCTGCGGTATTGGCGTCGATTACGGCATCTACAGCTACTCGGTGGTCGCGGCCGGTCTGCGCAAGGGCCTGAGTCTGGAAGAAGCCTATTTCCAGAAGATGCGTTCCACCGGAAAGGCCACGCTATTCACGGGCGCTGGCATGGCGGTGGGCGTGCTGATGTGGATGTTCTCGGAGCTGCAGTTCCAGCGCGATATGGGCATCCTGCTGGTATTCGGTTTCACCGCCAACATGATCGGCGCCATCGTGGTGCTGCCGGCGCTGGCGCATTTCTTCTCGAAGGAAGAACTGAAGCACGCCAGTCAGGATCTGACCGCCGGCGCCGACGACGCGCTGCAGAAGTGAGCGGCTAGCTGCCCTGCGCCGCCTTGCGCCTCACGCTGCCAGGACCGTAACCGTGCACGCGCTTGAAGCTGCGGCGAAATGCGGCCTCGGTCTGATAGCCGAGCCGATCCGCGACATGCGCCACCGACAATCGCGGATCGCGCAGGAGTTTGAGCGCCTGGGTCATACGCCAGCGTGTCAGATATTGATAGGGCGTTTCTTCCAGCACCTCAGCGAAGCGCTCGGCGAAGGCGGTACGTGACAACAGCGCCACTTCCGCCAGCGAAGCCACCGTCCATTCCTTGCCGGGCTGGTTATGGATAGCGTCGAGTGCGCGCTTGAGCCGGACGTCGGCGAGCGCCGCAAACAGACCACGTCGCGCCGTGGTTCCCGCCAGGTGCTGGCGCAGCGCCATCACGAACAACACATCGGCGAGCTTGTCCACGACCGCCTGAGTCCCAAACCCGCGGTTACCGGCTTCATGCACCAGCAATTCGGCCAGACGCCGATAGGCGTCATTGGCCTCGGCTCCACGCACATGCATGAGGTCGGGCAGGCCATCCATCACTGGATTGCCGGTAGTGGATTCAAAATTGAATTCGCCGCAGAGCATGGTGGTGAAGCTGTCCGCGTGCACCACGCCCTCTGCATCTTCCACAGGCAACAATTCGTGCGCGGTGCCGCGCGGCAGCACGACCAAGTCTCCGGAATGCAGCTGCACGGCAGCGTCTGCACCCGTCATCTTGAGCCAGCACGTGCCCTGATCCACCAGATGAAACCAGGCCGTGCCGGGCGGCGCTTGCGGGTCCCAGTCACGCCAACGCCCGCAGTAGCGCATGTTGTCGGTGATGCGTGCATGCATCTGGTAGGCGGCGAGAATGCCGTCGAGCAGTGCATCGTCTGTACGTTCCGTCATGGACCGCGGACCCACGGATACAGGTGAATGGATGGCTTGAGGCTAGCATGCAGCTTATGAAATCCCGCTTCGGATCGCCGATGACCCTATTCCTCGCAAGGCTGCAAACCGGCTACGGCGAGGCCGTCGCCAAACTGTCACAGGCCGACTTTGTCGCGCCCCTGCTGCTGCGCCTGTACCTGGCGCCCATCTTCTGGATGGCGGGCTGGAACAAGCTCAGCCATTTCGAAGATACGGTGGCCTGGTTCGGCAATGCCGACTGGGGCTTGGGTCTGCCGCTGCCCTGGCTGATGGCAGCGCTGGCAACAGCAACCGAACTGCTTGGCGCGGTCCTGTTGCTGCTGGGACTGGCGGTTCGTGTCATCAGCCTGCCGCTGATGGTGACCATGCTGGTCGCAATCTTTGCGGTGCACTGGCCCAACGGCTGGTTGGCGATTGCCGAGGGCCAGGGTCTGTTTGCCACCGAGCGCACCATGGAAGCGGCCGAGCGCCTGGCGCGGGCCAAGGAGCTGCTGATGGAGCACGGCAATTATGAGTACCTGACCGAGCACGGCAGCTTGGTCGTGCTCAATAACGGGATCGAGTTCGGTGCAACCTATTTTTTGATGCTGCTGTCCCTGCTGTTCACCGGCGCAGGTCGCTGGCTGAGCCTGGATAACTGGATTGCCCGACGCTCTCGGAGCACGCCTGCGTCCGGCGGTTTGCGAGCTGCGTATAAATGACCTGCGGGCATTGTCGCCGCGGCGGTCACATCGATGTTTGGTTCACGTTCACCTAACTGTTGTTACACCTACGGCCCCAGCGGCCCCATGAAAGGAGATACACCATGAGCAATACCCAGTCCAAGAAGCCCCTCGCCATCGTCCTCGGCGCTGCCTTTGCGCTGTCCGGCATGGCGGCAGCCCAGGCCTCCGTGTTCCAGACCACCGACCTCGGTGCGGGCTACATGGTCGCCGCTGCGGGCGACGCCAAGACCGGCGAGCACAAGTGCGGCGAAGGCAAGTGCGGTGAAGCCAAGAAGGACGCCAAGGCTGGCGAAGCCAAGTGCGGCGAAGGCAAGTGCGGCGAGAAGAAAGCCGGCGAAGCCAAGTGCGGCGACGGCAAGTGTGGGGAGAAGAAGTAAGACCCCCGAGCCACCCAACGAGGGCCCCGGACGCGTCGTTAGCGTCCGGGATCGTTGGCAAGGCGAGTGGGGTCTTGTTCGAGTACCGAGCGAACCTCACTCGAATCTTGCTGGCCCCTGAGGCGATCAGCCTCAGGGATCGTTGGCAGGACGAGCGGAGTCTGGTTTCATCGCAGCACAGTCCCCCGCTCGCTGCTGGCTATTCGCAGCCAATGAAATCCATCACGCCACATGTTCGCGGTGCAGGCCTGGGTCTTAGACGGGCCTTGCTTGCACCTCTGGAAAACACCTTGCCGTCGCAGGACGGCATCGGCTTCCTGGAAGTAGCACCGGAAAACTGGATGGGCGTGGGCGGCCGTCTAGGTCGTCAGTTCCGCTCGTTCACCGAGCGCTTCAAATTCGTTACGCACGGACTGTCGCTCTCCATCGGCAGCCCCGCGCCCCTGGACGAACACTTCGTCAAAAGCCTCAAACAATTTCTTGATCAACACGGCATTGCCGACTACACCGAGCATCTGACGTATTGCTCGGACGACGGGCATCTGTACGACCTGATGCCGATTCCATTCACCGAAGAAGCTGTCGAGTACGTGGCGGCGCGTGTACGGCGCGTGCAAGACATTCTCGAACGGCGCATCGCACTGGAAAACGCGAGCTACTACGCTGCACCCGGCCAGCGGATGAGCGAGATCGCGTTCATCAAGGCGGTGATCGAGCGCAGCGATTGCGATCTGCTGCTCGATGTCAACAACATCTGGGTCAACAGCATCAATCATCGCTACGATCCAGTGGAATTTCTTGATGCGCTGCCCACTGAGCGCGTGCGCTACATCCACGTTGCAGGTCATTACGTCGAGGCCGAAGATCTGCGCGTCGACACGCATGGCGCCGATGTGATCGATCCGGTGTGGCAATTGCTGGAACGCGCGTATGCAAAGCTTGGAGCGACTCCCACCTTGCTGGAACGCGACTTCAACATTCCGCCGCTGGCCGAGCTGATGACGGAGTTGCAGCAGATCCATCGCTTGCAGTCGCTGCATGCTCATACCGCGAATCGTGTCGCAGCCTGAATTTCAAACCCTGCAGTACCAGTTCGCCGCGCATTTGCGTGGTCCGATGCAGCACGCCGCGCCCAGCGGGCTGGAAGATCGTCGGCTGAAAATCTATCGCGAACTGTTCTACAACAATGTCGAGGATTTTCTGGCCACGGCGTACCCCGTGATCCGCAAGCTTTCAAACGACGCGGTTTGGCATGCACGCGTGCGGGCGTTCTACTCGCAACATCAATCGAACTCGCCGCAGTTCTACAAGCTGGCCGAAGAGTTTCTGCATTTTTTGCAGGACGAGCGTGGTGAGCATGTCGACGATCCGCCGTTCCTGGCTGAGCTGGCGCACTACGAATGGGTGGAACTGGCGCTGTCGATTTCCGAAGCCGAACTCACCCCAGAACTCGCCGATCCCAATGGCGACCTGATGCGGGCGCAGCCGGTGATTTCACCGCTGGCTTGGCCGCTGGCCTATGCCTGGCCGGTGCAGCGCATCGGCCCGGACTACCAGCCGACCGAACCGCCGCAGGCGCCGACCTATCTGGTGGTGTATCGCACGCGCCAAGACGAGGTGCGCTTCATGGAAATCAATGCCGTCAGCGCCCGGCTGCTGCAGCTGATTGAAGAGCGCCCCCAGGCCAGCGGCATGGACGTGCTACAGCAGATCGCGACGGAGCTGCAGCACCCGCAGCCCGATCAAGTGCTGGCCGCCGGCCGCGACATGCTGGGCGGCTTGCGCGAACGCGACATCCTGCTCGGGACGCGCCACGCTTAGAGTCGTTTCGGGCGCATCCCGATATCATCGCGGCATGCACGGTCCAAACAGTCTGTTCCTCGGCCATGGCGCGCCGACATTGGCCTTGAGCACGCATCCTGCCGCGCAAGCCCTGATCGAACTCGGCCTGCGTCTACCTCGACCCAAGGCGGTCGTGGTGATCTCGCCGCACCGCCAAGCGGCCAGCTTCGAGGTGGGTGTCGCGTCGCAGTTTCATGCCTGGCACGACTTTCGTGGTTTTGCGCCAGAACTCTACGCCCTGCGCTACAACCCGCCGGGTGCGCCCGAATTGGCACAGGCGTTACTGCAGACGCTCGCCGCAGCGGGTCTGCCAAGCCAGGCCTCGGACGATGCACGCATCGATCACGGCATCTGGGTGCCGCTGCGCCTGATGTGGCCACAGGCCGACATCCCGGTGGTGCCGGTGGCGATCACCGAGGACGGGCCCGACGCGCATCTGGCGCTGGGACGGGCCCTGTCCGGGCTGGCCGCACAGGACGTGATGGTCATCGGCAGCGGCAGCATCACGCACAACCTGAGTGATCTGAATTTTGCCGACGAGTTCGCACCCGCCTACCCCTGGGCGCAGACCTTCGACGACTGGGTGGCCCGTCATCTACTCGCAGGGGATGCCCAGGCCTTGTGTGCCTACCGCAGCCAGGCGCCGGAGGCTATACGCGCACACCCGACCGAAGAACATCTGATGCCGCTGTTCGTCGCCCTCGGCGCCCGCGGCACACCCGGCCACGCGCTGTATCGGGGCATGAGTTACGGCAGCGTGAGCTTGTCGGCCTACCACTTCGGACCCTGAACGCGGCGCAGCGCGTAAACTCTGCGCCCCGGGTGCACTCACCCCCCCCGCCGCGATACGCAACGCTGTCCGATGTCCTACGCCGCCGACCAGGCTTCGATCCGCCGCACCTTCGCCATCATCAGCCACCCCTAGCGCACGGGTTCTACCCCGTTTCCACGGACGGTTGTGAAAGGGATGAAAACTGCTGATCCCGCTTAGCGACTCTTCGTCGCATACGAGGGTTGTGGAATCGCTCGATGTAGTCAAACACGTCGGCCTTGGCCG
>JBQTJH010000200.1:0-2775 GCA_052387335.1 Panacagrimonas sp.
ACGAGATCAAATTCGCCACCGGCATGAACACCGAGGCGATCCTGGTCGAGGAGGACAAGCTCGTCAAAGCCATCGACATGATGGCCTCCAAACTTGAATCGGCGCAGCTGTCCTTCGGCACCGAGGAGGAGCTGAGCAATCTCGAAGTCGTCGACGTCGGCAACGAGGCGGGCCCCGACGTCACGCGATCAGACGCAGACGATGCGCCAATCGTGAAGTTCGTCAACAAGCTGATGGTCGACGCCATCAACCAGGGCTGTTCGGATATCCATTTCGAGCCTTACGAAAGGATGTTCCGCATCCGCTACCGCAAGGATGGCGAACTGCGCACGGTCTCCAGCCCGCCGCAGCCCTTGGCGATCCGCATCGCAGCGCGCGTGAAGGTGATGAGCCGCCTGGATCTGGCTGAGCGCCGCGTGCCGCAGGACGGTCGCATCAAGCTGCAGATCTCGCGCAACAAGGCGATCGACTTTCGCGTCAGCACCTGCCCGACCCTGTGGGGCGAAAAGATCGTCTGCCGAATTCTGGATCCTTCACAGGCGCAACTCGGCATCGACGCGCTGGGCTATGAGCCTGCGCAGAAGGAGCAATACCTCAACGCGCTGGGCAAGCCGCAGGGCATGATTCTGGTGACCGGCCCCACGGGTTCAGGCAAAACGGTGTCGCTGTACACCGGCCTGAACATTCTCAACACCGACGACATCAACATCTCCACCGCCGAAGACCCGGCGGAAATCAATCTGCCCGGCATCAACCAGGTCAACGTCAATCCGCGTGTGGGCCTGACGTTCGCGTCCGCCTTGCGCGCGTTCCTGCGCCAAGACCCGGACGTCATCATGGTTGGTGAAATCCGTGATCTGGAAACGGCAGAAATCGCCATCAAGGCGGCACAGACCGGCCATCTGGTGCTCTCCACCCTTCACACCAACGACGCACCGCAGACCATCGTGCGTCTGATGAATATGGGCGTGCCGGCCTACAACCTGGCCTCGACCCTGACCTTGATCATCGCCCAGCGTCTGGCACGAAAGCTGTGCTCACGCTGCAAGAAGCCGGCGGACATTCCGCGACCGGAATTGCTCAAAGAAGGATTCGTCGCAGAAGAAGTGGACGCGCCGGGCTTCAAGCTCTACAAGGCGGTGGGTTGCGACGAGTGCGACCGCGGCTACAAGGGCCGTACCGGCATCTACGAAGTGATGCCGTTTTCAGAAGCCATGGGGCGCATCATCATGGAAGGCGGCAGCGTGATGGATGTGTCCGAACAGGCCAAGAAGGAAGGGGTACTGGATCTGCGCGCGTCGGCCTTGCTGAAAGTGAAGAATGGCGTGATTGATCTGCTGGAAGCCAATCGTGTGACGATTGCCGACTAGCGCACGTTCAGAAGTGCGGATGTGAACAAAACGTAGCAAAGGGAAACAGGCATGGCACAAGCAGCCGCCGTCAAGGAATACAGCTACCAGTGGGAGGGCACTGATCGCAAGGGCACGCGCGTCAAGGGCGTGTCCCAGGGGCCCAGCGAAAGCTCGGTGCGCCTGCAGTTGCGCCGCCAGGGGGTCAACCCCATCCGCGTGCGCAAGAACATCGAGCTGTTCAAAACCAAGCGCAAGATCACCAGCGGTGACATCGCCATCTTCAGCCGCCAGCTCGCGGTGATGATGGCCGCCGGTGTGCCGCTGGTGCAGTCGCTGGAAATTGTCGGACGCGGCCACGACAACCCGTCGATGGGCGAGCTGCTTCTGGGCATCAAGACCAATATCGAATCCGGCCGCAGCCTGGCCGAATCGCTGGCGATGTACCCGCTGCATTTCGATGACCTGTTCGTGCACTTGGTCGACGCTGGCGAGCGCTCCGGTACGCTGGAAACGCTGCTGGACAAGATCGCCACGTACAAGGAAAAAACCGAGAAGATCAAGAAGAAGGTGAAGAAGGCTCTGGTCTATCCCACGGCGGTGATCATCGTTGCCTTCATCGTCACCGGCATCATGCTGTACTTCGTGGTGCCGCAGTTCCAGTCACTGTTCGAGGGCTTTGGCGCCGATCTGCCGGCCTTCACCAAGATGGTGGTGGCGCTGTCCGAGTTCGTGCAGGAATGGTGGTGGGCCATGTTCCTGGGCATCGGCGGCAGCGCATTTCTGTTTTTCTTCATGAAGAAACGCTCGCTGAAGATGCGCCGCGCGCTCGACCGCATCGGCCTGAAATTTCCGGTGGTCGGCGACATCCTCTACAAGTCCGCCGTCGCGCGCTTCGCGCGTACCTTGTCCACCATGTTTGCCGCCGGCGTGCCGCTGGTGGAAGCGCTGACCTCGGTCGCCAAGGCGTCCGGCAACATCGTGTTCGAAGACGCCATCAACGTGATGCGTGAACAGGTTTCGGCCGGTCAGCAGCTGCAGCTGGCCATGCAGCAGAGCGCGCTGTTCCCGAACATGGCCACGCAGATGGTGGCCATTGGCGAGGAGTCGGGTTCGCTCGACCAGATGTGCGCCAAGGTCGCCGAGTTCTACGAAGAGGAAGTGGACAATCTGGTCGATTCGCTCACCAGCCTGCTGGAACCGATGATCATGTCGGTGCTCGGAGTACTGGTCGGCGGATTGGTAGTGGCGATGTATCTACCCATCTTCAAGCTGGGCCAGGCGATTTGATGGGTCGCGGCGCGGCCGGTCAAATAGCCAGGCCCAGCGGGAAGATGGGTAGATACATCGCCACAACCAATACCCCGACCACTACAACCAGCAACGACAATATAATCGGGTCCACCAGGCGGGTGAGCGAATAGAC
>JBQTJH010000201.1:0-11914 GCA_052387335.1 Panacagrimonas sp.
AAATTCATCAGCACGGTGGTGATACCCGCGCGAATAAACAGCGGGCGGTGGTCTCTGATGGCGGTGCGGATGGCTTTTGACGCAGGCCCAACCGCCTTGGGCGGCACCATGGGTTCGTCGTTGACCAACCCCGGCGATACCGGAACCCACAGGGTCACCACCTTGAAACTTGGCTTGGACTGTCCGTCCAACCATTCCACTTCAACCGGAGCTCCGACACTGGACAGTGTGGTGACCACGCCCACCGCACCATCGGCAATCACCCAAGCGGGGAGTTGTCCAGCGTGCGCACGTTGGACCGGCACGGCAACGGCGGTATGCCCAGGAAATAGCCACTGCCAGGCAGCGACCATTTTTTCTTCGGCGGTTGAAGCGTGCACATCCTGCCAGGCGCGTTCTGCCTCTACCCGGGCAGCGTGAAGACCACGCCGCGAGGCCATGTCGCATAAAGCCGTGACCGCCAACGCGTCACCCAACAGCGGTTTTGTTTGCTGCGAATCCATCATCAGTTCCTTGTCGTCTCACCCGGAACAATGGGGCTCAATTTGTCCCAATGCATGGTGTCAAGCGAGAGCTTGGCGTTGAAAAACCAAAAATTGCGCTTGAGCGCCGAAACCTGAAGTAGGGTGTCATTGGCTTCGCGCTGTGCGTTCAGCACTTCCAGCCAGCTCTTTCGACCCACCTCGTACTGGCGAATGAAGCTATCCACCAGGGCCTGCGACGATTCAGCTGCTGCGGTCTGCGCTTCGATCTGAACGCGCGCGGCCTTGAGCTGCGCGCGGTCAATTTCAATGGTGGCGCTGATCTCGCGGTCTACTGCCCTGAGCTGTGCCTTGGCGGCTTCCACGCGCTCCAGATCTGCCTGATAGGAACGCAAACCGCGAAGCCCGTTATTGGACTGAAAGCCCATGACGAGCACTGTGGCGCTGTTGGTAGGGTCAAATTCTACGCCCTGGACCTGTTCACGATGCTGCAGTGACACCTCGGGCGACAACGCTGCCTTAGCCGCTCGGGAGGTCGCTTCCTGCTGCTTAATCTGCGCCAACGCAGCTGCCCGCTGCGGGTGTACGTCGGGGGGTTCGCGCCCCAGTATCAGGATTTCGTCCTCCGAAAGTCGAGCCTGCTCACCGGGCCAATTTACCGTTTCCGGCTCTTCGTTCAGTAGATTAGCGAGCTGCGCACGGCTGGCGAGCTTGCCGGCGCGTGCCGTTTCAATGCCGGCTTCGGCTTGCTTGAGTCGAGTGAGCGCAGTCTGCACGTCCGCGTCAGGCGCCACGCCCTGTGCTGCGCGCCGTTCAATGCTGCCCAGCAGTATTTTCAGCGAGTTGATGTAGCTGTTCCACTGCTTTTCCTGATCGGCCGCCTGTGCGAAGTTGAAGTACGCCTCGAGCAGCCGCTGTCCCAGCTGCAGACGCACGTTGTTCAGATTCGCCAAGGCCTGGAGTTGACCGGCTTTAGCGCCGTCGATCTGCGCTTTGGTGAGGCCTCCATTCCACAAGGGCTGAATCAGGAACAGCGTCGCTGCGCTTCTATTTCCGCTTTCACCCTGCGAAGCCTGCACCTGAAAGTAAGGGAAATAGCCCAGGCGGGCCCCCTTGACGTCGTACTCCGTTGCACGCAGCGCAAGTTCCGCTTGCCGGACTTGGGGGTTTTCCGTCCAGACCTTGGCCAGCGCCGAACTCAGGTCAATGGATTCGACCGGGTCAGCGGTATTAGGGCGAGGGCCAAGCTGGATCTCTGAGGGTCCCCGCGGGACTTCGCTGACCTTCGGGAAGGGCTCAACTGGGCCCGTATCGTCTGCCGCAGCGGGCGCCGCACTGAGCTTGTCGGCGAACTGCAGATTGAACGTTGGGGACGAGTCGATCGATTGAGGTGACTCGGACAGTGCGCCGCTCCTAACGGCGTTATGCGAGCCATCGCCGGAATCTGGCGAAAACCGTCCGGCACGCTCCGCATCCTTAGCAACGGATGGCACCGCGCAAAGAAGACCGGATAGAACCGCCGTCAACACAAGAAGTGCTAATCCCCGTACCCGCGGATCAGGATCGTTTCCCTTTAAGAACATACACTCTCGGAGCTCGGCAACAAACGATATTGCGTCGCACCGAATGGCGCGACCAAGCCTCTATGATAGGCCGAGAGAGGTTATTCTGCTCAATACCGTGCGCCCCGGCGCAACTGCGCCGGGGTTTTCGAAGCCCGCTCGGGTCAGCGCTTGATTAGGTTTACGTCTGCACGCCGGTTCAACGCCCGGCCCTCTTCCGTCCCATTATCTGCAGCCGGCTTAGACTCGCCGAAAGCTGAAATTTCAACCCGATCCGCAGGGACGCCCTGACTCACAAGATAGCTCTTGACCGCTGCTGCGCGCCGCTCGGACAGGGCTTCGTTATATCCAGCCGAGCCCATGGAGTCAGTATGGCCCTCGGCCTTGAGCACGAGCTTGGTCCCCTTGGTCGCCTTGAACGCAGCTACAGCCTTATCAAGCTTGGCCTTCTCAGCGCCCTTGATTTCTGACTTGTCGAAGTCGAAGTAGACGGATCCGAAAGTCTGGAGCTCGCGACCATCCCCGCTCCCAATCTCAGCGGCCGGAGGGCAGCCGTCTTCGTCAACCTTCGCGCCCTTAGGAGTGTCAGGGCACTTGTCCTTGTCGTCAGGCACACCGTCACTGTCCGAATCAACCGCAGCTGCGGCATCTGCACCTGCAGCGGGGGCTGCTTGAGCGGGTTCACCCAGAAACAGCACCGTGCCGATCTTGACGACGACATCGCCGAAGGTTTCGTCAACGGCTCCGATCTCGCCGTCACCGAAGCCGTCGTTAAGATCGACCAGACGGTACTTGGCGTCGAATTGGAGCCCCCAGTCCTTGTTTAGCGCTTCGAACATATAGAAAACGCCGGTTCCGGCCTGATAGGCGAGATCGACACTGGAACCAAAGCCATCGAGCCGCGACTTCGCCACCCCTAGTCCGGTGGACAAGTAGGGAATCCAGCCTCCGCTAAGCGGGAACGTCAGGAGAGCGTTGGCTTCAGCGCCGTACTCCTTCCAACGATTGTTATCCGGAAAAGAATCGCGTCCAAAATCCTGGTAGGTCACATTGCCTTCCAGCGCAAAATTTCGGTGCAGGGGCAGTCCATAACCAGTGGACAGGCCCCAGCCGTCATCGGACTGGCGGCTGCTGGTATCAGCTGCGTTGTATATCGCGCCGAAGCCCAGGTACGGCCTGAGCTCCTTGACGTCCTGTGCGTGAAGTGAAGTCGAGAGCGTGGCCAAAGCCATACCCGCGCCAATCAAGGTCTTGTTCATTCGAAACTCCCTGCGCCATGACGTCGATCCTCGCGACTGCGAGCCCCCCGAGCGCCGTAATTGGGTGTCC
Source organism: Panacagrimonas sp. (assembly GCA_052387335.1). GTDB lineage: Bacteria > Pseudomonadota > Gammaproteobacteria > Nevskiales > Nevskiaceae > Panacagrimonas. Next base: position 3,374 of record JBQTJH010000201.1, read on the forward strand.
CAGCCAATACTGGGGCGCTCAGATTAAACCGGCTTGGGGGGTGCTTGACAACTGCAAGCCGCAATCAGGCCTACGAATTTTTTATACTCCCACCCGATTTGGTGCCGCTCGATTTTCGCTTTTCTGCTGTTCATCCGATCAATTCGGATGAGCCTTTGCGATGTAAAATCTCGGCTCAAAGCTCTCAATGGGTCAACGCCCTCAATGGGTTGATCGGGCGTTGCATTGGGTTTCCCTTTGTACCTTCGTCGTAGGCGTGACGGTGGCCAACCAAACGCCGCGTCGTGAACCTCTCCCCTTTGAGTACGCCAAGATCGCCATGCTGTTGATGATCGATAACTATGATTCCTTCACCTACAACCTCGTCCAGTATTTGGGTGAGCTGGGGGTGGAGGTCGAGGTGCACCGAAACGACCAGATCACGGTGGACGAAGTGGCCGCTCGTAAGCCCAGCCACATCGTGCTGTCTCCGGGTCCGTGCACGCCGAACGAGGCCGGCATCTGCCTGGATTTGATCGCCCAGCTACAGGGCCAGTTTCCGATTCTGGGGGTGTGCCTGGGGCATCAGGCCATCGGTCAGGCGTTTGGCGGCACGGTACGACGCGCCAACGCAGTGATGCACGGCAAGACCAGCGCCATTCATCATCGCAACCGTGGCGTGTTCAAGGATCTGCCTAGCCCCTACACCGCCACGCGCTACCACTCGCTGGTGGTGGACCGCGCCGGACTGCCGGAGGATTTCGAGATCACCGCCTGGACCGAGCACGCCGACGGGTCCATGGACGAAATCATGGGCCTGCGGCATCGATCCTTGCCGATCGAGGGTGTGCAGTTTCATCCGGAGTCCATCCTCACCGAGCACGGTCATCAGCTGCTGCGTAATTTCCTGGAAGGCGCGTGATGAGCTTCACGCCGCAGGAGGCGCTACAACGTCTGATCGAACACCGCGAGATCTTTGCCGAGGAGATGACCGCGCTGTTCCGCCAGATCATGCGCGGAGAGGTTTCGCCTGCGCTCACCGCGGCCATTCTCACCGGGCTGCGCGTGAAGAAGGAAACCATCGGCGAGATCGCCGCCGCCGCCAGCGTGATGCGCGAATTCGCCCTGCCGGTGCAGCTGCCGGACTTGCCGCATTTCATTGACGTGGTCGGTACCGGCGGTGACGGCGCGCACACCTTCAATATTTCCACCGCCAGTGCGTTCACGGCGGTTGCTGCGGGCGCGCGCGTGGCCAAGCACGGCAATCGCGGCGTCTCCAGCAAGTCTGGCGCGGCCGATGTACTCGAAGCGCTGGGCGCGGTGATCACGCTGAGTCCACAACAGGTGGGGCGCTGCATTGCCGAACACGGTTTCGGCTTCATGTTTGCGCCGACGCATCATCCGGCGATGAAGGCGGTGGCGCCGGTGCGACGCGAAATGGGCGTGCGCACGATATTCAACATCCTGGGCCCACTGACCAATCCGGCGGGCGCGCCAAACATCCTGATGGGCGTGTTTCATCCGGATCTGGTCGGTATTCAGGCGCGGGTGCTGCAACGTCTGGGCGCGCAGCGCGCGCTGGTGGTCTGGGGCGAAGATGGGCTGGATGAAATTTCACTGGGCGCCGCCACGCGCGTCGCGGAACTCAGCAACGGAGAGGTGCGCGAGTACAGCCTCCATCCTGAAGATTTTGGCCTGCGCATGTCGGCGACGCGCAATTTGCGCGTGGACGGTCCCGAGCAGTCGCGCGAACGCCTGCTTGGGGTGCTCAATAATGAAGAGTGCCCGGCGCGCGACATCGTCGCGCTCAATGCGGGCGCTGCGCTGTACACCGCGGGGGTAGCGAAGAGCATCGGCGAGGGCGTGCAGGCTGCCTTGGCGGTGCTCGCGTCGGGCGCAGCGCGCGCGCAACTCGATGCCTATGTGCAGGCTACACAGCGCCTCGGCGCGGAGACACCGTGAACGACATTCTTGAACGCATTCTGGTGCGCAAGCGCGAGGAAGTGGCGCTGCTGCGCACGCAGCACACAGAAGCGAGCTTGCGCGCGCGTGCAGAACAACAGAGCGCGCCGCGCGGTTTCGCGGCGAGCCTGCGCGCACGCGCGGTGGCCGGTCAGGCGGCGGTGATTGCCGAGGTCAAGCGCGCCTCGCCGAGCAAGGGGCTGATCCGGCCGGATTTCGACCCAGCCTGGATTGCGGCGGAATACGAGTCCGGTGGCGCAGCCTGTTTGTCCATCCTGACCGACGAGGATTTTTTCCAGGGATCGAACGCGGATTTTCAGGCCGCGCGTGCGGCGACCAAGCTGCCGGCGATCCGCAAGGATTTCATCATCGACGAGCTGCAGATTCTGGAGTCGCGCGCCATCGGCGCGGATTGCATCCTGCTGATCGCGTCGGCGCTGTCCGCGAGTCGGCTGGCCGGCCTGTACCGCAGCGCGCGAGGCCTGGGGATGGACGTGCTGATCGAGGTGCATGATCGCGCCGAGCTCAACGCCGTGCTCGGCGCCGGTCTTGGTGCGGGCCTGTTGATCGGCATCAACAACCGCAATCTGCGCACGTTTGAAACGCGGCTGGAAACCACGCTGGATCTGCTGCCCTGGCTGTCGGCAGGCCATGAGGTGGTGACTGAAAGCGGGATCGGCACCGCCGCGGACGTGCAACGCATGCAGCGCGCCGGCGTTCATCGGTTTCTGGTGGGCGAGTCGCTGATGCGTCAGCCGAATCCGGGCGTGGCACTGAAGCGGCTGATGGCCTGAATACCCCCTCCCTGTGTGCTGTTCACGGGGAGATGGGCAAGCAAACTCCGTCTACGGAGCCGCCGTCCAACTACGTCGCCCACGCTCGGATGGGCCCTCACCCTGGCCCTCTCCCAGAGGGAGAGGGAATCAAGTCAGGGAACCTTGGGCTTGTACTGCGTGCCCCAGATGGCTTCTTCCACCAGCGCGCAAATCGCGTGGCCGATCAGGATGTGATTTTCCTGGATACGCGGCGTGTGCGTGGACGGCACGGGTAGCGCGTAGTCGCAAATCTCGCGCAGCTTGCCGCCGGCACCGCACAGGGCCGCGGTGGTGATGCCCATGGCCTTGCAGGCTTCCACGGCCTTGATCACGTTCTTCGAATTACCGGACGTGGAAATGCCGATGAACACATCGCCCTTGCGGCCATTGGCTTGCACCTGGCGCGAGAACACGTGCTCGTAGCCATAGTCGTTGCCGATGGCGGTGAGCATGGAAGTGTCGGTGGTCAGCGCGGTCGAGGGCAGGCCGGGGCGGTCGAACTCGAAGCGGCTGACGAACTCTGCCGCGATGTGCTGAGCATCGGCGGCTGAGCCGCCGTTGCCGGCGAGCATCAACTTGTTGCCCGCGCGCAACGCCTGTTCCACCCGCTGCGCGACCTGCACGATGCCATCGAGCAGCGCAGCGTCTTCGAGCACCTTCTGCTTGGCCGCGAGCGAGTCGAGGATCATCGCCTTGACCGCTGCCACGTTGATCACGCTCATGTCGCTGCTCCGCAAACCTGTTGCTGGATTATGCGGGCAGACGGGACGAACAAGCCGCTTCTACTTCGAGAGCGCCTTGCTGACATAGGTGGGCAGCGCGAACGCGGCGCGATGCGTGGCAGCGTTGTAGAACTGCGCGTCCAGCGCCGCGATGGCCCTTTCGTCCAGGCGCTCGACCAGCGGCGACGTGGTCTTGGTGGCGATGGAGCCCGACCACCAGCCGGACGGATAAATCACCTGCGGGAAGTGCAGCAGGTGGGTGCGGGCAAACCCGGCTTCTTTCATGGCCGCGTGCATGTCCTGAATCAGTTGCAGATGCAGCAGCGGCGATTCCGATTGCTGCACCAGCATGCCGTCCGGCTTGAGCGCCTTGATGCAGTCCAGGTAGAAACGCTTGCCGAACAGGCCTTCGGCCGGGCCGACCGGATCGGTAGAGTCGATGATGATGAGATCAATGGATTCCGGCGCCGCGTCCTTCATCCATTGGATGCCATCGCCGAAGAACAAGGTGGCGCGCGGATCAGCATTGCGCGTGCACAATTCGGGGAAATATTTCTCCGATAGGCGCGTGACTCTTTCGTCGATTTCCACCTGCGTGGCCTGCTTCACTTCCGGATGCTTGAGCACTTCGGACAAAGTGCCGCAGTCACCGCCGCCGACGATGACTACGTTCTGCGGATTCGGGTGCGAGTTGAGCGCCGGGTGCGACATCATCTCGTGGTAGAGGAAGTTGTCGCGGGTGGAGACCATGGTGCATCCGTCGATGGTCATCAGGTAGCCGAAGGTTTCGGTGTGCCAGATCTCGATCTTCTGGTAGGGCGTCTGTTCTTCGTGCAGCTTGTGGCCCTTGAGCGAAAACGCCGTGCCGGTGGCCTCGATGGCCTCCGAAAACCAGGTTTTATCCAGCGACATCTCACACCCCCGTAAAATAAGGGCGCGAGTATACGTCTCGCGCTAATCCACCCGGTGACGCCCCCGTGAAATCTTGGTCCCCCGAGCAGGCCCGCAGTCTGTACAACATGCCCAACTGGGGCGAGGGGTATGTGGATGTGTCCGCCGCCGGCCACGTGCTGGTGCGCCCGTACCGCGAGCGCTCGGCGGTGAGCATCGACCTTTATGAGCTGGCGCAGCGTCTGCCCAAGGAGGGCCTGGCACTGCCGGTGTTGCTGCGCTTCACCGACATCCTGCGCGACCGAGTCGACGCACTGGCCGGCGCGTTCGGCGCAGTGATCGGCGAATACGGCTACAGCGGCCGCTATACCGGCGTGTACCCGATCAAGGTCAACCAGCAGAAGTCGGTGGTGGACGCCATCCTCAGCCACGGCGGTGATCGCGTGGGCATCGAGGCGGGTTCCAAGCCCGAGTTGGCGGCGGTGCTGGGCTTGGCGCGGCCGGGCAGCGTGATCGTGTGCAATGGCTACAAGGACCGCGCGTATATCCGTCGCGCACTGATCGGGCAGAAGCTGGGTCACAAGGTTTATATCGTGGTGGAGAAGCTGTCCGAGCTGCCCCTCGTGATCGCCGAATCGCGTGCGCTGGATGTGGCGCCCTTGATTGGTCTGCGCGTGCGCCTGGCCAGCCAGTCGGATTCTTCGCAGCAGAACACCGGCGGTGAAAAATCCAAATTCGGACTGGCCACGCCGCAGGTGATCGAGGCGCTGGAGATGATGCGCAAGGCCGGTCACGTCGACGCGGTGCGTATGGTGCATTTTCATCTGGGTAGCCAGGTGGCCAACGTGCAGGACGTGGCACGCGGCATGCGCGAAGCCGCGCGCTTCTATGTGGAATTGCGCCGTCTGGGCGCGCCAGTGGACGTGGTGGACGTGGGCGGTGGTCTGGGCGTGGATTACGAGGGCACGCGCAGCCGCAGTTATTGCTCGATGAATTACGGCCTCAAGGAATACGCGCGCAGCATCGTGCGCACCTTGCAGGAGGTTTGCGCCGAGTCCGGCGAGCCCGAACCGAATCTGATCAGCGAATCCGGCCGCGCGCTGACGGCACATCACGCCGTGCTGATTGCCAATGTGGTGGATAGCGAAGTCATCGCCGAAGTGCAGATGAGCGAACCAGCTGCCGACGCACCGCCGGTGCTGCGCGAGCTATACGCCCTGCTGATGGAAGTGGCCGAGCGCGGTCCGCTTGAGAGTCTGTTCGAGGCGCGCACCTTGCTAGCCGAGGCGCACGCGCACTACACCGAAGGCAGCCTGAGCCTGACCCAGCGCGCCTGGGCCGAGCAGGCGTATTACGCGGTGTCGCGTGCGGTGACGCCGCTGCTGGATTCGGAGGTGCGCGCGCATCGCGAGGCGCTGGAAGAATTGCGCGAAAAACTCTCGGCCAAATATTTCTGCAATTTTTCCGTGTTCCAGTCGGTACCCGATGCTTGGGCCATCGACCAGGTGTTTCCCATCCTGCCGATCCATCGTCTGGACGAGCGCCCGGATCAGCGCGCGCGCCTGTGCGACCTGACCTGCGATTCCGACGGCCGTCTCGATACCTATGTGGATCGCGAGGGTCTGACGCCGACTCTGGCCCTGCACGCGCTGCGCGGTGAGGAGCCCTATCTGCTCGGCATCTTCATGGTCGGTGCGTATCAGGAAATTCTGGGCGACATGCACAACTTGTTTGGCGATACCAATGCGGTGAACGTGGTGCTCGACGACGCGGCGCCCGGCGGCTGGCGGCTGGATGATCCGGAGCAGGGCGACCGTACCGACGAGCTGCTGCGTTATGTGCATCTGGCACCGGAAGAACTGGCGCGAAGTTATCGCGGCAAGCTGGAAGCCTCGGACATTCCCGTCGCGCAGCGCGCCAGCCTGCTGGCAGAACTGGAAGCCGGCTTGAGTGGTTACACCTACCTGGGCTGAGCTGTCACCGCAGCGTCGCCAAAGATTCACCGCGAAGACATTCGCGCCGCTTACGGCCCGTGGTTCTCTTCGAACCCATGGGGAACCGACAATGCGGTCTTTCACGCGAAGCTTGCTGTCTGTGGCGCTGGTCGCTGCTCTGCTTTCAGGTTGCGACGGCGACGACGGCGCGACCGGGCCCGCTGGCCCCACCGGGCAGACTGGCGCTGCCGGCCCGAGCGGACCCGGCGGAAGCAATGGCACGACCGGGCCTGCCGGACCGGGCGGCGCCCCCGGCGTCGGCGATGTACTGGTCGACCTGCGCCCTGGGCCGCTACCAGAGCAACGCCTTTGCCAAGGCCGCGGCCGAGATCGTCGCCTACGACGCGCCGCGGCAACGCCTGTTCGTGGTCAACGCCAACTCCGTGACTGTGGACGTGCTCAACATCGCCAATCCTTCCGCGCCGACCCTGGTTGGAACCATCAACGCCAGCGCAGAAGGTGCATTCGCCAACAGCGTGGCGGTCGCCAATGGCATCGTCGCGGTGGCTATCGAGGCCAGCCCGAAGACCGCCCCCGGCTCCGTGGTGTTCTACAACGCCGCCACCCTGGCCAAGCTGGGCGAGGCTACGGTCGGCGCCTTGCCGGACATGCTCACGTTCACACCCAACGGCTTGCGCGTGCTGGTGGCGAACGAGGGCGAGCCCAACGCCGATTACAGCGTGGACCCCGAGGGCTCGATCAGCATCGTCACCGTCAACGGCGGCACGGCGCCGACGGTTGTGACCGCCGGCTTCACCGCGTTCAACAGCCAGGCGACCGCGCTGCGCGCGCTGGGTGTGCGCATCTACGGTCCCAACGCAACACTGGCGCAGGACCTGGAGCCCGAGTACATCGCGGTTTCGCCGGACGGCATGAGCGCGTTCGCAACGGTGCAGGAGGCCAATGCGTTCGCGAGGATCGATCTGATCACCAACACCGTCACCCAGATCCTGCCGCTGGGGTACAAGGACCATCGCATTCCGGGCAACGAGCTCGACCCCAGTGATCGCGACGCCGGCCCGAACATCGCGAACTGGCCGGTGCTGGGCATGTACCAGCCGGATACGGTCGCCAGCTATCTGTTCAACGGCCGCACGTACTACGTGACCGCCAACGAGGGCGACGCGCGCGAGTACACCGGATTCGTGGAAGAGGTTCGCATTGGCGCCAGCGGCTATGTGCTGGACCCCACCGTGTTCCCGAATGCGGCAGCGCTCAAGCTCAACAACGCCCTGGGTCGCCTCAACGCCACCAACCGCCTGGGCGACACCGATAACGACGGCGACTTCGACCAGATCTACGTGCTGGGCGGTCGCTCGTTCTCGATCTGGGCCGACGATGGCACGCAGGTGTTCGACAGCGGCTCGGACTTCGAGCGCATCACCGCGCAGCGGTTCGGTTCCAGATTCAACAACAACCACGAAGAAAGCATTGGCGACTCGCGCAGCGACAACAAGGGGCCCGAACCGGAAGCCGTGGCAATTGCTGAACTCGGGGGTCGCCAGTTTGCCTTCATCGGCCTCGAACGTATGGGCGGCATTATGGTGTACGACATCACCAACCCGCAGAACGCGCGCTTCGTGCAATACCTCAACACTCGCGACTTTTCGGTTAACTCCGCGTCCTTGACCGATGCTACGGCCGGGTCGGCCGGCGATCTGGGGCCGGAGAGCATCACGGTGATTCCGGCCAACCAGAGTCCGATCAACGGTGTGCCGCTGCTCGCGGTGGGCAACGAGATCAGCGGCACGACGACGTTGTATCGCATCGACGTGATCGAGCTGGACTGATTATTTGGCGTTGATGTGCCGTGAAAAGAACCCCGCTGCGGCGGGTTTCTTTTTTTGATGTGAATGAATGCAGGCCCGCTCACCCCGAGTAGCCTCGTGAGCGCAGCGCGCGTGCGTATCGAGGGGCGGCTCAGAACGGTGGCGGATCAGGATGTTTGAAATCTTTGCGCGACGCTCGGTGAAGATCCTGCCAATCTCCACAGATCAGGGCTTCCTTCTTGCGCCGGCTCCAGCGTTTGATCTGCATCTCTGCGGCCAGCGCTTCTTCCCGACTCGGCAATTCCTGCGAATACACGCATCGCAGGGGTTTTCGCGTCGCGGTGTACCCGCCGAAGGTTCCGGCGTCGTGCTGCGCCAGGCGCTCAGCTAGATTGTCCGTATGGCCGGT
>JBQTJH010000202.1:0-3995 GCA_052387335.1 Panacagrimonas sp.
GCTCGAACACGTCGTCCTGCCAACGCCTGCCCTAAGGCCACCCGACTCGCAGGGTCCGTACCGACCGCCGTCCTCACACAGCTGAGAGTCTTCCGCGCCACCACGGTGGCGCGCCCCATGACTTTCACTGGAGGACAGCATGTCCCCGTGTCGATATTTATTCGTGCCCATGGCCTGCCTATGTGCGGCCAGCGCGGCGGCCAAGCCCATCGCCTACCAGGGCGGCACCGCGGTGATGGGTGAGTACGGAGCCGGCACCATGCAGGAAGCGCAGGTGTTTTATGCGCCCAGCCATCGCTGGTCGGCCGGCATCGGCTACCTGCGACTAGACAGCGAGGTCGAAGACCTTTCGCGCGACATCACCTATCTGCGCGCCAATCTGCTGGTGAAGCGCTGGAACCTGCCTCGCGCACAGGGCAATGTTTTTGCCTGGGGCGGCGTGGGCAGTGCAAGCGGCAATGATTTTGCGGATCAGGAGACGGCCTGGAATGGCGGCGGCCAGGTGGACTACGAGACTCTGCGCTTCTATTCCTCGCTGCGCACCGACTGGCAATACGCTCGTGAGACATTTTCGTATCGCTTCGACACCGTGCAGCTGGGCTGGGCGCCGTATGCACACGACTGGGATCGTCTCGCCACCTGGTTTGTGATTCAGGGCCGCACCTATTCCGACGAGCTGTACCAGGGCGTCGAAGGCGCTGCGCTGATACGTCTGTTCAAAAACAGCAGCTGGGGCGCGGCTTGGGTGGAAGCCGGTGTCACCCAGGACGGCAAGCTGCAAGCCATGTTCATGTTCAATTTCTAGGAACCAACGCATGAATTCTTTGATTCGTATGGGTCTGACCCTCGGTTTGGCCATCATTCTTCAGGTGCAGGCTCAAGACCCGCCACGCAGTATCGAACTCAAAGTTGACGGTCTGGTCTGCGCGTTCTGTGCGCAAGGCATCAGCAAGACGATCAGCAAGATGGAGGCGAGCGACGAGGTTCTGGTGAGTCTGGAGAACGGTCTGGTCGCCATTGCGCTCAAGCCGGATCAAGACATTCCGGACGAGGCGCTGCGTGAAGCGCTGATCAATGCCGGCTACAGCGTGCGCAGCATCGAGCGGCGCGCCGAATCGCTCGACCAGATTCGCGCGCGTCTCAAGCCCGCCTCATGACCGCCGCGCAGCCATCCTTGCGCGGCGGCCTGTGGAGCGCGCTGGCTTCTATCTTCACCAGCAGCTCTACACTGATTTGCTGCGCGCTGCCGGCGCTATTGGTAAGTGTGGGAGCAGGTGCGACCCTGGCCGGCCTGATCAGCGCGGTACCGCAGCTGGTGTGGCTGTCGACACACAAGATCCCCCTATTCATCGTCGCCGGCCTGATGCTGGCTATTTCCGGCGCTTGGCAGTGGCACGCAAGGTCAGCACCCTGCCCGCTGGATCCGGCACTTGCCCAGGCTTGCACGCGCACGCGTCGACTCAGCTTCAAGCTATATCTGGCTTCGGTTTGTATCTATCTGATTGGATTGTTTTTCGCCTATGTATTGCCTTGGCTGATCTGAACCCGTTTCTGAATGTTCATAAAAGATTCATTTGAGTGTCGCGGACCGGTCTGGCTAGCCTGACGGGCCGTTACACAGCGGCGCTTGGGGGAGAGCGAGATGCCGTCACTCCAGAGAGTGTCAGCCGAGGCAGTCGAACGGGCGATCAAGGCGCATCTGGCGCTGGCCTGCGACGTCGCCGATACCCGTATTACGCGGCCGATCAGCATCTCCAGGACCGGGCTTGCCGAAGACGGTCGCAACTGGGCGCTACAGACCGACGAACTGCCAGACGAGATCGGGGCCTCGTTCTGCGCCGCGGCCGATGCCGTGGCGCGGCGACTCAACCTCAATTAGTCGCTGCCTCAGATACCGCGAAAGCTGACGAATTGGTCCAGCGGCAGTCGGCGCGATTCCAGGCGGTTCACTGGAGCATCTGGATCGGCGTAGCCAATGGCCATGCCGCAGAACAACATCCACTCCGGCGGCGGTTGAAGAAATTTCCCCACGGTGTGCGGATAGATTGACCAGCATTCCTGCGCGCAGCTATCCAGTCCGCGTTCGCGCAGCAACAGCATCAAGCTCTGCAGATACATTCCCAGGTCTGACCACTGCGGTCGGCCCATGCGCCTGTCCACGTAGCAGAACAGGGCGGCAGGCGCGCCGAAAAATTCAAAATTTCGCGCAAACTGGCGCATGCGCCCGATTTTGTCCTCGCGCGGAATCCCGAGCAGCGCGTAGAGCTGTTCACCCACGTGGAAGCGCTCGCTGCGGTAGGGCTCCCACAAGTCGCTGGGATAGATGTCGTAGTCCAGCGGTTCGCTGGTGGGACCCGTACTCAGGCGCTTCTGCATCAGCGCCTTGAGTTCGGCCAGCGGTTCGCCGCCGAGCGCGAACAGCCGCCAGGGCTGCAAATTTCCCCCTGAGGCCGCGCGCGCGGCCAGACCGATGACCTCACGCAGCGTGTCGCCCGGCACGGGCGTATCGAGAAAGGCGCGCACACTGCGGCGGCTCTGCACTGCTTGGCTGACGTTCAAATCGATACTCCTGGGATTCGAGACCGCACTGTAGCGGCAGACGGGTCACAGCTCAGAGCCGCTAAAATCACCTATTGGCTTACCGACCTTGCACGCGTCGCCGAATCCCCGTTTCTAATGTGCTGACCTGATGTCTGAACAGCTGCTTTCACAGAATATCGACGCCGGCAGCGCCGCGCCCGAAGCCGCCCTGGCGCTGCACACGGTGGAGCACGCGCTGTCTAGCCGCGTGCCTATCCTGGCCGTGGCCGGCAACGAGCAACAGGCCTATCGCATCGAAAACGCGCTGCGCTTCTTTGCCTCCAATCGACTGCCGGTGCTGCATTTGCCGGACTCTGAAACCCTGCCGTACGACCCGTTCTCGCCGCATCAGGAGCTACTGTCGGATCGCATGGCTGCATTGGCCTCCCTGCCCGGACTTCAGCGCGGCATCGTCTTGATTACCGCCGATGCGCTGATCCAGAAGCTGCCGCCGCGCAGCTTTCTGGACGCCCGATCATTGCTGCTCAAGGCAGGACAGACGCTGGAATCCAGTGCGTTTCGCGAGCGCCTGGTTGCCGCCGGTTATGCCTCCGTGGGCGAGGTTCAAACACAGGGAGAGTTCGCCGTGCGCGGCGCCATCATCGACCTGTTTCCCATGGGTTCGGACGCTGCCTACAGGATCGACCTGTTCGACGACGAGATCGAATCGATCCGCACGTTCGATCCGGAGACGCAGCGCTCCACCGACAAGGTCGAGCAGGTGCGCTTGCTGCCCGCGCGCGAATTTCCCACGGACAAAGCCGGCATCGAACTGTTTCGCCGGCGCTACCGAGAATATTTTCCGGGCGATCCCGCACGTTCGCGCATCTATGCCGAGGTCTCACGTGGCTTCATGCCTGCCGGCATCGAGGCCTGGCTGCCGCTGTTCTTCAGCCAAACCGCTCGGTTGCTGGATTACCTGCCGCCAGCCACTCAGGTATTGCCGTTGGCCGATTTGGCGGGTGCATTAAACGCCGACTGGACGCAAATCGAGGATCGCTTTGAGCGACTGCGCGGCGATATCGAACGCCCGCTGATGCGTCCCACCGACCTATTCACGCCGCCAGCCGAGGCGCTGGAAGCGCTGCAGTTACTGGCGGCCGTAGCAGTGGAGCTCAAGGCCCTGCCCGCACCCAAGACTGCCGATAACGTGCGCAGCTTCCTGGCAACGAGCACGCAACGGGTGCTGTTTGTGGCTGAATCCGCCGGACGCCGCGAGGCAATGCTGGACTGGCTCAAGCCGCTTGGCATCCTGCCGCGCGTGCATGAGCACTGGTCGGAATTCGAGGCAGATCGCAACAAGTACGGCATCACCTTGGGCCCGCTGCAAGAGGGGCTGATTGTTCCGGATACGGCGCTTGCGCGATTCCACTGGCGCGCGGCTGCCGAAGATCTGTGCCTCGGTGATCAGCGCC
>JBQTJH010000203.1:0-10278 GCA_052387335.1 Panacagrimonas sp.
GTGAAGAGGTTGTAGATCGAGACATAGAGCGTCACGGTGGCCAGCACGTAGTTGGTCTCGCCGCCGTTCACGATCTCACCGGTCTGATACAGAATCATGCCCGCCATCAACAGTGCGACGATGGCAGAGAAGGCCAATGAGATGGGCTGGATGTTGAAGCCCATCAGACCGGCCACCAACAGACCCACCATCATCACCAGCATCAGGATCATGCCGCTGACCAGAAAGCCACGCATGAAGCTGAAGTCACGCTTGGTCTTGAGCGCGTACGCCGACAGGCCGACGAAGATCGCGCCGGTCAGGCCCAGCGCCGTCATGACCGTCTGCGCGCCGTTGGCGGTGCCCAGGTAGCGATTGAGGATGGGGCCCAGACCAAAGCCGAGCAGACCGGTGACCAGGAACACGACCCAGATGCCGGCCTCAGAATTGGCGGTGCGCGGCACCACAAACCAGAGCAGGCCCATGGAGACCAGCGAGCACACCAGGCTCAGGCCATAGCCGACGCCCAGGGCCATGGAGGCTCCGGCCATCACGGCACTGAACAACAGGGTCATGGACAGCAGCATGTAGGTCTGGCGCAGCACCTTGGCGGCGGCCTCACCGGCCCCGTGCTCAAACGTGCGGCCGCTGGTAACGACAGCATTGGGAAACTGATTAGGGTTCATTGAGAGGACTCCAGATAGGTCAATCGGCTTGGGGATACTACCGGGCCTTGCCCACATTCAACAGTAGAGGCGCCGCCGCGGCATGCAAGAGACAGCCCATCAGACCGGGGAAAAGCAACCAAGTTCAGCGTGTTCTGCACAGCTCCGCAGCGAAAATCAGCGATCAAATCCGGCCGATGCGGCGCGCTATTTGTTAAAAAAGACGACGTAGTGACTCAGTTGTCATGATTCTGCGGTAGACTTTTTTGATAAACGTGTCCCCGTTCTCCAGGAGTCTCCCATGTCCCCTTCCAAACCCGTCCGTCATCTGGCCGGCGTGTTGCTCTGCGCTGCCCTTCCGTTCTCGGTTCACGCCCAATCCGCTGTGACCGGCTTGGGCAAGGGCCTCGGCAACGTCGTCACCGGTCTACTGGGGGCACAGAGCCTCAATAATCGGTCGCATCGTATGCGCGGACCGCTGGGCATCACCGTGCTGCAGGAGGGTGCGGACGGCTCTGGCATCGCCAATGTGCTGGATCTGGGCGGCGCCCGTGTCGTCGGCGATCAGCTCGACAATGTGCTGGTCACGCCCTTGCTGGGTCTGGACGGCAATAACGGGTTGGTCGATATCGCCGTATTAGACGGCAACGGTACCGCTCGCGCGGCAGACAATGGTCTGGCCAGCGTCGCCGTCCTTTCCGGCAGCCGCACGGGCAATGGTGGCCTGGTAGCGGTCGGTCTGATCAATGGCGACAACACTGGCAATACCAATGGTCTGGCCGGCGTCGCTGTTCTGTCCGGAAATAACGCGGCCAACGGTCCCATCGGCATCGGCATTCTGAACGGTGACAATACCGGCAACTCCGGTGTGCTCGCCGGTATCGCCGCACTGTCGGGCGACAACGCGGGCAACGGTCCCATCGGCGTCGGCATTCTCAATGGCGACAACAGCGGCAACGGCAGGCTGATCGGCGTTGCGGCGTTGTCCGGCACCAATGCCGGCAACAGCGACAACCTCGGTGTTTCGCTGCTCAATAAGGACACCGTGCTGAAAATCAGCTTGGGCGACATGAGCATCAGCGCTGAAGATTTGGTTCAGGCGGCCCTCACCTTGGCGTCCATGTTCCCGCTCGTTGACGAGGCGGGCATCGCCGTCGGTGGTGGCGCGGACGCACGGCCGATGACCCATAACCCCCTGCTCAATGTCGGCGCGCTGACCGGCGACAACGCCGGTACGGGAGGCCTGATCGGTGTTGGCGTGCTTGCCGGAGATAATTCCGGCACCGGTTCGCTCCTCGGTATATGCGTGCTGTGCGGCGACAACTCCGGCACCGGCATCGTCGGCGCTGCGGTGCTCAGCGGCGACAACAGCGGCATCAGCAAGGCCATCCCGACCGAGGCTGGCACCATCCCCGGCCTTGCCGGCGTGGGCGTGCTGACCGGCGACAATTCCGGTACCGGCGGTCTGGTCAGCGCGGCGGTGCTCGCGGGTGATAATTCCGGCAACGGGTCCATCGTCGGTGCCGCAGCGCTGTCCGGCAGCAACACCGGCAACAGCGATCTGCTCGGCGTCGGCGTGCTGAACAAGGCGGCGACCGGCAACGGCCAGATCGGCGTTGGCGCGCTCAATGATTCAGCGGCCGGCAACGGCGAATTTGCAGGCATCGGCGTGCTCAACGGTGCCGCGTCTGGCAACGGCGGGATCATCGGTTTCGGCGTGCTCAACGGCGAAGCCTCGGGCAATGGTGGCGTGGTTGCGGTCGGTGCGCTCAACGGTGCTGCATCGGGCAACGGCGGTCTGATCGGTGCCGGCGTGCTCAACGGTGCCAATTCGGGCAATGGCCTGATCGGTCTGGGTCTGATCAATCGTTCCATCGAGGGGTTGACGGCCGTGGCGGCGAACAGCAACACCGAAGAAGAGGTCTGCACCGTGGTGGTTCGCGACGGCAGCGGTGCCTCGCGCACCGGCCGCGCGCAGTGCCGCGCCGTGCTGCCGGCCTTCAATTCAGCCGCGCCGCGCTCGATCCAGCTCGGTGCGCTGAACATCCGCCCGGTTGCCGCTCCGGCCGTGCAGGACCAGGGCACGCCGCCGTGCACGGTCATCGTGCTCGATGGTCTGGGCTCGGTGTCGCAGTCTTCGCGCGCAGTCTGCACCAGCAGCGGCGTGTGATAACGCGTTTGAACGGCGCAACACGCGACGGATCAGAACGCAACCGGAAGATCGACGAACGCGGCAGGGAGCTTCCCTGCCGCGTTCGCGAATCAACCCATAAACATTACTTAGTTTCAGGGGAACTGACTCATGCCTATTGCTCTACCCGCACCGCTGCCGCCTGTTGAGGGCGCCGCGGACATCATCAAGACTCAAGGCGCTGCCGTCGTCACCGCTCAGGTCAAGGACACGCAGGTTCATGTCATTGGTCCGGACGTCGGCAACAAGGCCGTGCTCGAAGGCGTACTCGCCAACGCCGTGGATCTGTCTGATGCCGTGCGCCAGATTCAGGCCGCGTACTACACCGCCGGCTATCCCGCGGTGAAAGTCACCTATGGCCTGGCCCAGCCCGATCTGTTCGTGCTCGTGAGCCTGAACAAGATCAGCTCGGTTGAAGTACCGGCGCCCTACGACGCCTATTTCAGCGGTCTTGCTTCGGCCGATCCGCTCACCGATGCCGATCTGGAACCGGCGCGCACTCTGGCGTCGCTGCATGCTGATCGTGCAGGCCAGACCGCAGTGCCGGTGCTGAAGGCCGACGCGGAAAACACCGTGCTGCGCATCGAGCCCAGCGACGGCGGACCGGGACGCAGCAATATGGGGTTGTCGTTTGGCAACCCAGGCAATCGCTTCGTCGGCCGCCATTTCCTTGATTACTTCGCCGGTCACGGGTTCACCACCGGCGATGAACTGCGCGCCACCGGTCGTCACGTGACCACCGGTGTCAATGATGACGATGAGGCCGAAAGCTATTACGAGCACACCCTGAGCTGGAGCAAGGTCACGCCCATCGGTTTGTTTGGCGTCACCGGGCGCAATGTGGGCTACCAGCAGCCGATCACGCCGGTCGGCTTCGCAGATCCGATCTCCTTCGACGGCAAGATTCGACAGGGCGAAGTGTCCTGGGTGAATCTGCTGTCCGCCGATTTCAGCAGCCGTCTTGCCGTAGGTGCCAAGCTCGACTACACCTACAAGAACTTTGACACCACGCTGGATAACCAGCTGATCCAGCGCCAGGAATACGGTTCGGCGGAAGTATCGGCCGACTACACGCGAGCGATCAGCCCATTGGACCTGCGCACGGATCTCAACGCAGGGCTGGCAGTTCGATCTGGCCTGGGTAGCGACGAGACGGACAACCCGATCCGTGCTGCAGATTTTGGCTATCTCCTGTTCCGCCCCTCGCTCGGCGTACGCGCTGGCGTGGGCCAGGCACTGGTGGCCTCGCTGCGCATCAACGGCCAGTACAGCAGCGACACCCTGCCCGAACAGCAGCAGTGGGTGATGGGTGGTGTCGGTAATTTGGAAGCCTATCTACCTGGCGTCGCCACGGGTGACAGCGGCGGTCTGGCGCGCGCGCAGCTGGAAACCAAGCCGTTCGAGCTGGGGAGCCTCAAGCTGGTTCCGCGCGTGTTTGCCGAGTACGGCTTCACGCGTTTGGAAAACCCGTTCCTGGGTCAGCCCGAGGGCACACAGTCCTTGGCCGATGCCGGCGTCTCGCTGGGTATCGCCTTGGGCAAGCATCTGGAAGCGGCGGTGTCTTACGCTGAATCCTTCGAAGAAGACGGCATCGACGAGGCCGTGCTGGATAACGCCGACGCCAACGTGTTCTTCCAGGTTGGCGCGAAGTTCTAAGCGCTTAGGCGCAAAAAAGGCGGCGTGATGAAGATCACGCCGCCTTTTTTATTGCCTGCCGGAAACGCTCTGACTTGGTTCGCCGTCCGTGATCCGCATATCGAGTCATGAACGGATACCGCGACGACGGCGCAGATACCTTCGGCAGGCTCGCGCCGGACGCGATCTGCGGCCTCAGTTCAAAACGGAATCCAGGACTCCTTCACCGTGTAGTGCAGGTAGCCGACATTGGCGCCAGCACGCAGCCCGACGCCGGTGCGGATGGGCGCCAGAGTGATCTCCTGATTGCGCTGATAATTCACGCCGACGCCAGCCACGAAGTACAGGCTGCCGTCAACGCCGGGATAGCGCTGAAACAGGTCCTGCGTATTGCGCAGCTTGTAGACCAGGGTCATGACCTTGGAGGCATTGCCACCGAAATCCCAGCCGATCGACGGTCCCTGCCAGAACACCGGCATGGCCGCGCCGTCGTTGTAGGTCAAGGTGCCGCGACCATAGCGCAGGCCGACGCCGATGGCGCCACTAGCTTCCTCGCCGACGATGTACGCCACTGGCTTGCCCTGTTCCTTGAATACACGCTCGATGACCTTGGCCAGACCTTCAGTGGTGCCGCCGAAGAAATCCGAAGCAACACTGACAATCTCTTCGGCCGTATAGCCCTCCTGATTCACTGGCTGATTCGCCGGTGCCGCGTCTTCGGCCGAGGCCAGGGGTAGCCATAGCGCGAACAGCATCGAGGCAAAAAGGGAAGTGCGGCGCATGATGATCTCCGTGTGCGGGGTGATTCGAAGTCTAAGCCTGAGGCAGCGTCATGAGTCTGTGCTGAACCAATCAGCCGCGACCCACCAGGCTGCGACCGATGACTTCCTTCATGATCTCGGAGGTACCGCCGTAGATGCGCTGGATGCGCGCATCAGCCCAGTAGCGCGAGATCGGATACTCGCTCATGTAGCCATAGCCGCCGAACAACTGCAGGCAGGCGTCCGTGACCCGACCCTGCATCTCGGTGGTGGCCAGTTTCACCATGGCCGCGGTCGGCACGTCGAGCTTGCGCTCGGCATACAGGCGATTGCACTTCTCGACAAAGGCGCGGTGCACTTCGATATCGGTCTTGATTTTTGCCAGTTCGAAGCGCGTGTTCTGAAAGCTCGCCACCGGCTGGCCGAAGGCCTTGCGCTGAGTGACGTATTCAATGGTGCGTTCAAGTGCGCCCTGCGCGTGCGTCACCGCCGAGGCCGCCAGCACCAGACGCTCGCGCGGCAGTTCATCGATCATGTGACCGAAGCCGCCGCCGGCCTTGCCCAGCAGCTCGTCGCGGTGAACACGCACATTGTCGAAAAACATCTCGGAGGTATCGGCGGCGTACTGCCCCACCTTTTCCAGATTGCGCCCACGATTGAAGCCGGGCAGTGCGGTATCCACCGTAAACAGCGTGGTGCCGCGTGCGCCGAGCTTGGGATCAGTCTTGGTGGCAAGCACCACCACACCGGCGTTCTGGCCGTTGGTGATGAAGGTCTTGGATCCATTGATCAGGAATTGGTCTTCACCGTCCGGAATCGCCGAGGTTTTGATGCCCTGCAGATCCGATCCGGCGCCGGGCTCGGTCATGCCAATCGCGCCGATGCACTCGCCGCTGGCCATGCGCGGCAGGTATTTGCGCTTCTGGTGCTCATTGCCCAGGTGCAGGATGTAGGGCGCCACGATGTCCGAGTGCACGGACAGATTGGACGCCAGCGACATATAGCCCATACGAGCCGCTTCTTCGAGCACCACCACGGAGAAGTCGAAGGGCGCGCCCATACCGCCGTATTCCTCCGGCTGATCCACGCACAACAGCCCCTGCTCACCCATCTTCAGATACAGCTCCGGCGGCACGCGGCCTTCATGCTGCCAACGCTCGTAGTGCGGTTCAACGTGTTCGCTGAAGAAGCGCGTGACGTTGTCGCGGAAAAGTTCCAGTTCGGAATTTTCAGTGCTCATGGGAAGACGTCCAGTGGCGTTGTGAGGAAAAGCGATGGGCCACGGATGACACGGACGCACACGGATAAATGCGCCCATGCAAAGCTGCTTTCTTATTTCTGTGTTCCTCTGTGGAATCCGTGGCCATATTTCTTTGTCAGCCGGTACGCTTGGACCGGTACTCGCACAAGTCCGCGATCATGCAATGCGGACAATCCGGCTTCAGCGCCTTGCAGACGTAGCGTCCGTGCAGGATCAGCCAGTGATGGGCGTCGCGCTTGAACTCATCGGCGGTGAACTTGACCAAGCGGTCCTCCACCGCACGTACGTCCTTGCCCGGCGCCAGACCCGTCCGATTGGTGACGCGAAAGATATGCGTATCGACCGCGATGGTCGGCTCACCGAATGCGGTGTTGAGCACCACGTTGGCGGTCTTGCGGCCCACGCCGGGGAGTCGCTCCAGGGCCTCGCGCGCACGCGGCACTTCGCCGCCGTGTTCACTCATGAGGATTTGGCACAGCGCGATTACGTTCTTGGCCTTGGTGTTGAACAGGCCAATGGTCTTGATGTGTTCGCGTACGCCGGTCTCGCCCAGCTCGAGCATCGCGGCCGGCGTGTTGGCGACGGCGTAGAGCTTGCGCGTCGCCTTGTTGACCGACACATCGGTGGCCTGCGCCGACAACACCACTGCTACCAGTAGTTCGAACGCCGAGCGGAATTCAAGCTCCGTCGTCGGCGCTGGATTGGCCGCACGCAGACGTGTGTAGATCTCGCGTCGCTTGGCCGGGTTCATGAGCGCTCCGCTGCACGTGCAAGCGCGGCTGCGACCGGATCGAGACTGGGCAGGCTTGCCTTGCGCTGTTGTCTGCGGCTCTGGGCTTCCTGCTCCCAGCGCAGCAGTCGCGCCTGACGCGATTCATAGCGCTCACGGTAGTGCGCCGCGTGTTCAAACGCGGGCGCTTGATGCGGTGCCGGTTCCATCACAATGCAGTCAACCGGGCAGGGCGGGATGCATAGCTCGCAGCCATTGCATTCCTCGGTGATCACGGTGTGCATCAGGTTCATCGCGCCGACAATCGCGTCCACCGGGCAAGCCTGGATGCACTTGGTGCAGCCGATGCAATCGGCCTCGATCACACGCGCCACGGTCTCGACCATTTTCTCGACGCCGCAGTCGGGATCGAGCGGCAACGCGGGTCGTCCCAGCTCACGCGCAAGTCGATCAATGCCCGCCGTACCGCCAGGCGGACAGCGGTTAATTTCAGTTGTGCCGGCCGCAAGCGCCTCTGCATACGGCCGACAAGCCGGATAGCCGCAGCGTGTGCACTGCGTCTGTGGGAGCAGCGCGTCGAGGAGGTCAGCGAGATCGGTACGGCTCATCGCGTCGTCGGTCGGCGCTCGCTACGCGCAGTGCAGCGACCTGCTCCTTCACTTGACCCGCATGCCCGGCTGCGCGCCGGCATCGGGCGCGAGAAGAAACGGCCCGCCGCGTTCGTCGCTTGCCGCCAGCACCATGCCTTCGCTCATGCCGAACTTCATCTTGCGCGGTGCCAGATTGGCGACGCACATCGTCAGGCGGCCAACCAGATCGTCGGGCGTGTACGCGGACTTGATGCCAGCAAATACCTGGCGCTCACCCAGAGGGCCGAGATCCAGCTTCAGGCGCAGCAGCTTGTCCGCGCCCTCGATGTGCTCGGCCGACAGGATGCGCGCGATGCGCAGGTCGACCTTGCTGAAATCGTCCAGCGCGATGAGGTTCGAAGCCGCGGGTTCGGGCGCTTCTGCGGCCGATCCCTTGGGGACCGACTTCCCAGCCGGCTTCGCCGTATCCGACGTGTAGTCGGCAGCCGGTGCAGCCTCGGCCGCCATCATGGCGTCAACGGCCTTGGGCTCGACCCGGGTGAGTAGCGCTTCATACGGCTGAATGCTGTGACCCAGCAGCGGCTTGCCGACGTCTGCCCAAGCCATGGTCGGGATGTTGAGGAAGGTTTCGATTTTGGTCGCGATGCCCGGCAGAACCGGCTTCAGGTACAGCGCGATCTGACGAAACACGTTGAGGAAGGTGGTGCACACCTGGTGCAGGGTTTCGCGCTGCTCAGGATTCTTCGCCATCGCCCACGGCGCCAGCTTCTGGATCTCGGCGTTGGCGTCGTCCGCCATCAGCATGATCTCGCGCAGAGCCGCGGCATAGTCGCCGGCCTCGTACAACTCGCTGATGGCGGCGCTCTCGGACGCGATGTCGTCGAACAAGCTGCGGTCATGCATCGCCAGAGCCAGACGACCTTCGAATATTTTTTCGATGAAGCCGGCGCAGCGGCTGGCGATATTGACGAACTTGCCGACCAGATCGCTGTTGACCCTGGCCTGAAAATCCTTGAGATCGAGATCCAGATCATCAACGCCGCTGCCGAGCTTCGCCGCGAAGTAGTAGCGCAGGGTCTGCGGTTCCAGATGATCGAGCCAGGTGCGTGCACGCACGAAGGTGCCGCGGCTCTTGCTCATCTTGGCGCCATTGATGGTCAGATAGCCGTTGACGTGTAGCTTGGTCGGCGTGCGGTGTTGCGACCCCTGCAGCATCGCCGGCCAAAACAGACCGTGAAAATTCACGATGTCCTTGCCGATGAAATGATGCAGTTCGGTGCTTGCACCGGCATTCCAGTAGGCGTCGAATTCACCGCCGCTGAGGCTGGCGAATGCGCGATGACTGGCCATGTAGCCGATGGGCGCGTCGAGCCAGACGTAGAAGAACTTGCCCGGCTCATTGGGAATAGGAAAGCCGAAATAGGGCGCATCGCGCGAGATGTCCCAGTCTTTCAAGCCCGCATCAAACCATTCACGTAGCTTGGCTTTGATCGAGGGATGTGCCACCTCGCCCTGCAACCACTGTTCGAGAAATCCCTGGAACTTGCCCAGCTCGAAAAAGAAGTGCTCCGAGTCGCGCATCACCGGCGTGGCGCCCGACACCACCGAGTGGGGATTGTTCAGATCGGTGGGGGAATACGCCGCCCCGCAGTTTTCGCAGTTGTCGCCGTATTGATCGGCGGTGCCGCATTTCGGGCACTCGCCCTTGATGTAGCGATCCGGCAGAAACATGTTCTTCACCGGATCGTAGAGCTGTTGAATCGAGCGGCGCGCAATAAAGCCGCCGTCCTTCAGCCGTGAATAGATCAGTTCGCTGAAGTGGCGGTTCTCTTCTGAGTGAGTGGAGTGGTAATGATCGAAGTGGACGCCGAAGTCGTGGAAGTCGCGCGCATGCTCGACACGGATGCTCTCGATAAACGCCTCCGGCGTCACGCCGGCTTTTTCCGCCGCCAGCATGATCGGTGTGCCGTGTGCGTCGTCGGCGCAGACATAGGTCAGCTGGTGGCCCTGCATACGCTGGAATCGCACCCAGATATCAGCCTGCACGTACCCCACCATGTGCCCCAGATGCAGCGGACCATTGGCATAGGGCAGGGCGTTGGTGACGAGAATCTGGCGGGTCATCGGCGAAACCGGGTGAGTGGGCCGTCGAATTATCTCACGCGACCAGCACCTTGGTTCGGAGCCAATTCAGCGGATCGGCCTAGTGTGGTGTCCCGTTAATAACTGGCATAAGTGGTGCGACTGAATTGGGTACTGTCATGGACGGAGTGATACCCGATGAGAACTGGACGGCCCAAGGCAGCCTTGGTACTTACCGACGACGAGCGAGCGCAACTCCTTTCGTTGGGGCGGTCGCGCTCGCTGCCGGCGGCGCTTAGAAATCGGGCCCAGATCGTGTTGAACAGCGCCGATGGTGAAGCCAACTCCTCGATCGCGCAGCGTCTGCGCGTGACAGACGCCACG
>JBQTJH010000204.1:0-7972 GCA_052387335.1 Panacagrimonas sp.
CTGTTCGCCACGCACGCTGATGCGCCGGCTCAAGGCGCTCAACACCAGCTATCACGAGGTGGTGGACAAGGTGAAGAAGCACCGCGCCTGCGAGCTGCTGGCCAACGAACAACTGCGTATCCGCGACATTGCCGACGTGCTCGGTTATGGCGACGCCGGCGGCTTCGTGCGCTCGTTCAAGCGATGCCTGGGAGTGACGCCGGGCCAGTACCGACACCAGATGCTGCGGCCGCGGGATTCCCTGCAGCTTCGTTAGACTGCAACCTGTCCATCCCGCTCGACACCATCCATGGGCAAGGCTCGCGCCGCCAGCAGCAATAGCGCCTACTTGCACGCCTACAAGCTGTTCGAGCCGCGTGCCTTGCAGGGCGCGATCAGCCGCGAGGAATTGCTGGCCCGCATGTTCGGTCCGCAGGCCGCGCGCGTGGTGCTGATTCAGGGCCCGGCCGGACACGGCAAGAGCACGCTGTTGCAGCAGGCCATGGCGGCCTGTCGCGCGCGCGGCATGGTGGCGGGATGGTTGGCGCTGGACGAGGCCGACAACGATCTGCGGCGCCTGTCCATGCACCTGCACGCGCTGCTGGTGGCCATGGACGACACCCTCGAGGCCGACGAGCGCGGCACCCTGCCCAAGCCCGAGGAGCTGGGTTCGCGTGCCGAAGGCCTGATCCAGCGTCTGCTCGCGTTCTCGCAGCCGGTCGCGCTGTTTCTGGATGATTTCCACGCGCTGACGCAGCGCCCGGTGATGGCCTTCTTCAAGGACCTGCTGGAGCATCTGCCGGACCCGGTGCGTTTGTTCATCGGCTCGCGCTCGGTGCCGGATATCGGTCTGGCGCGGCAGGTGGTGAACAACCAGGCGCTGGTGATTCGCGCCGACGACCTGCGTTTCTCGCAGTCCGAGGTGCGGCGCTTCTTTGCCGCCGCGCAGGATCTGCACGTGGCCGAAGATGAACTCAAGGCGATCTACCGCAAGACCGAGGGCTGGCCGGCGGCGCTGCAATTGTTTCGTCTGTCGCTGTCCAGCCCCAGCGTGCGGCGCTCGCTGACGGACGTGGGCTCACACCGGCCACGCGAACTGGCCGATTACCTGGCCGACAACGTGCTCGCGCTGCAGTCGCCGGAGATACAGGCCTTCCTGCTGCGTACCTCGCCGCTGCTGCGACTGTCCGGGCCGCTGTGCGACGAGATCCTGGATCGCCAGGATTCGCAGGCCATGCTGCTGCAGCTGGAACGCGCCGGTCTGTTCGTGCGTAGCCTGGATTCGGACTTACGCTGGTTTGGTTATCACGCGCTGTTCGCGGATTTCCTGGCCGAGCAATTGCGCGTGGACTCGCCAGAGCTGCTACGCGACATCCATCTGCGCGCCGCCGCCTGGTTCATGCGCCACGAGGCCTACGAAGAAGCGATTCAGCACGCGGCGGCCGGTGCTGATTACTCGCTGGCGGCCGATGTGCTCGACGTGTGGTCGTCGCGCCTGATCGCGCTGGGTCATCTGGTCACGGTGGAGCGCTGGTACGAGACGCTGCCGCTGGATCAGGTCGGCAAGCGTCCGGATCTGGTGGTGCGCGTCGCCTGGGCGCTGTGCTTCCTGCGTCGGCATCAGAAGCTCAAGCCGATCCTGAATCTGCTGCGTCCGCTGCGCGGCAGGGTCGGCAAGGATTCGTATCCGGATGTGGTGGCGTCCATGCTGACCCTGCTGGACGACGATATTCCGAATACCCGCGACATCGTCGCCGCGCTGGAAATCGACGGCCAGAGTCCCAGCGGCTTTCGCGCGTTCGAGCTGGGGGCTGCGGCCAATCTGCGCGCCTATCTGCACATGGCCGAGGGTGATCTGGAACGCGCGCACCAGGACCTGATCATGGCGCGCGCCTACGGTGATCGCGGGCGCGCGGGCTTCAGCCTGGGTTACTCGGTGAGCATGCAGGGCATGAACCTGATGATTCGCGGCCAGCTGCCGCAGGCCATCGAGCGCATGCGTGAAGGCCTGGCCCAGCCCTGGGTGCGGCTGGATGAGTCGGTGTCGTCTGCCGCCATCGCGGCCTGCTACGTGCAGGCGCTGTACGAGGCCGGCGATATCGTCGGTGCCGAAGCGCAGTTCGATCAGGCGCAGGACGGCATTTCCAACTTCGCGCTGTTGGATTACGTCTGCGTGGCGTTCGTGGCGATGTCGCGCATTCATGACCTACACGGCCGCTCGACCCAGGCGCTGGAGGTGCTGGATCAGGCGGACAGCATCGGCCACGCGCGACTGTGGCCACGCCTGGTGCACCAGATTGGCTGGGAGCGCGTGCGGCGTCTGTTGCTGCGCGGCGAGTTGGATCGCGCGCGCGCTGCCGCCAGTCGATTCGGCGCCAGCGACAATCCGGTGCCCACCGGTTGGATCATGTTCTCGGAAGATACCGAGGGCGATCAGATCGGGCAGATTCGCCTGGCGCTGTTCGGCGGCGACGTGGAGAAGGCGTTGAGCATGATCGGCGGGCAACTGGCGACCGCGCAGTTGCAAGGGCGGGTCAAGCGACAGGTCAAGCTGGGCACTCTGGAAGCCGTCGCCTACCACCGCCGTGGCAGCGAGGGTGCGGCGCAGCGCAGCCTGATGCGCGCGCTGCAACTGGCGCAGCCGGGCGGCTTGCTGCGCTGTGTGCTCGACGAAGGCCGCGACGTGCTGCTGCTGCTCAAGCGCGCCTACGAAATCCAGGCCGGCACCGCCTTGATGGAACCCGGTGCGCGCGAACTTCAGGGCTTCATCGCACGCCTGCTCGACGCCGCTGGCGAAGACGTGCGCGCGGCACAATCCCCTGAATTCCAGGCGCTGGAACCACTGACCGAGCGCGAGAAGAAAATTCTCATCCTGCTGGCCAACGCCGTGTCCAACGAAGAGATGGCGCAGCGCTTGTTTGTGTCCAAGAACACGATCAAATTTCACTTGAAGAACATCTACGCCAAGCTCGCCGTCAGTAGCCGCTACCAGGCGATCAATGCGGCGCGGGCGATGGGACTGGTGCGCTAGCGCGCTCGTTCGGCGGCCGGCGCTCGCCGTTACACCCTGCGCTTGCGCGCCACCTTGACCGGCGCGGCCGGTAGCAGGCTGGTGAGTCGCTGGTACAAGCCGAACAAAAAGGCCACGCGCTCGGCGTCCGAACTCCAGGTCTTCTTGCCGCCGCTGGGCACATAAGCCGCGTCCACCGCGCGGTCCAGCGCCTGATGTGCCTTGACCAGTTCAGGCGGCATGGTCAGCGGGTCGTAAAGATCGGCGAGCGAGGCGTCGGGAAATTTTGCGCGGGTGTCGAGCACGGACTGTGCGGCGGATTCGATGGCCGCGCGATGTGTGTCGGTAGCGTCGATGGGCCAGGGGAAGGTGTTGTAGGTCAGTGACGCGGAGTATTGGAAGTCGCTCTTCAATCGTCCTGAGGTCAGCGCCATCCAACAAAAGTGCGCTTTGGAGGCGAGCATCCCGAACGTCATCAGGCTGGCGTCGGCGACGGTGTAAAGCTTGTTGCTGGCGACCACATCTGGCGCAAGGAAGCCAACGGGCAGGTAGTCGCGCCGCTCGCTGGAGACTTCCGGTACGGCGAGGTAAGGTCCGAGCGGCTGACGCAGTTCTGCAAACAGCGTCGGCGTAGACGCCGCGTCGCGTGTGGGCAGTTTGGGGCTCGCAAGCCTGAACGCCCTGACCGCTTCGATGCGCTCCATCACTTTGGGCAAACCGCGAAGCTGCGATGGAGACGTGTTGGCGAGCCAAAGACACCAACGTGGATGGCCGTTGATGAGTTCTTCTGCACCGAGGAAACGACGGAACAACGATGCTGCCGCTGGTTCTCCGACCAGGAACTGTTCGCGCTCCTCATCTGAAAATATGAGATGGCCGCCATCGACAGGCTTGCTGCCGTACAACATGGGCTGCGTCTGGCAAAGGGGTACGCGGCGCTTTTGCAACAGCACCAGCGGGGCGTCGAGCAGGTAGGGATTGATCTGGCTGGCAGGAATGGCCTTCGGTTCGCCGCGGAGGTCTTCGTAGCTGTAGATCGTTTTGGTCGTCGCGTCGTCGGTGCCGAAGCCCACGATCACGCAATGCACGGCCGCGACGCCGCGCGCTTCGTTGCTCCACTGGAAAGTGCGATGGGCAAATTGAATCTTCATGCCGTTCGCCAGCATCCAGCTCCACAGCACGCCGACCTGTTCGCCCTGCGTAATCGAGTTGGTCGAGACGAACGCGACGCGGGTCGAAGAACCCCTCTCCCGCGCGCGGGAGAGGGGTTGGGGTGAGGGCGTCGGAGACGCGGCGCTCGCTTGCAGTGCAAACAAAATCTGCTCCAACACCGACTCGGTTTCCTTGAACACCTGGTCGTTCCAGAACCGTAGAACCTGAATGCCGCACGCGTTCAACGCCGCCGTGCGGTTCGCGTCGCAAGCCTCGCGTTCGGCGTGTTGCCCGCCGTCCAGTTCGACGGCGAGATGCGCTTCGGCGCAGTAGAAGTCGAGCACGTAGCCCGCCTCAGGGTGCTGACGTCGGAACTTGGCGTTGTCTAGCGCGCGGTTGCGCAGCAGGTGCCAGATGAGCGACTCGGCGTCTGTCGCGGTTCGGCGCAGGTCTCGGGCGTGGGAAAGCAGCTTGGGGGGAACTGAGGCCGCTGCGCGCGGGGCGGGCACCCTCACCCCCGGCCCCTCTCCCGCTTGCGGGAGAGGGGTGCAATAGCGGGCGGCTTTCACATACCAGGCGGCAACGAAGTCGAGCAGGCCGGCGTTGTCGACGCCAGTCATGGCGCTGGCGAAATCAGCTTTCTGCACTGCGCTCTGGTTCTGCTTGCCCACGAACGGCGGATTGCCCATCACATAGCTGCAACGCTCAGCCGGCAGCACTTCGTTCCAATCAATCCGCAGCGCATTGCCGTGCACGATGTTCGGGCTGGTCTTGAGCGGGATACGCGCAAAGTACAGACCAAACTCCTCGCTCACCTTGAGGTTCATCTGGTGGTCGGTGAGCCACAGCGCGACCTGTGCAATCTGCGCCGGAAATTCTTCGATCTCGATGCCGTGGAATTGGTCCACGTCGAGCTGCACCAGGCTGTGCGCGTCCAGCACGCGCTGGCCATCCGCGCGGGCGGCGCGCAGCACGTCCAGTTCCAGCAGACGCAGCTCGCGGTAGGCCACGACCAGAAAATTCCCGCAGCCGCAGGCGGGGTCGAGGAAGGTCAGGGTGCGCAGTTTCTTGTGGAACTCGAACAGTCGGTTCTTGTTGTTGCGCACGCGCTCGAATTCGCTGCGCAGTTCATCCAGAAACAGCGGCTGGATCAGCTTCGATATGTTGCGTTCGCTGGTGTAGTGCGCGCCCAGGTTGCGCCGCGCCTTGGCGTCCATGATCGATTGGAACAGCGCACCGAAAATGACCGGGCTGATTTGGCTCCAGTCAAGGCGCAGGCGTCGAGCAGGGCCTCGCGCATGGCGGAGTCGAAATCCGAAATGGGCAGCACTTCCTCAAACAGCTTGCCGTTGACGTAGGGGAACGCGGCGAGCTGTTCGTCCAGCGCGGTGCTGCGTTTTTCCGCGGGCGTGTTGAGCACCTGAAAGAATTTGGCGAGCAGCGGTCCCAGGTCACTGCCGTCTGTCGCGCTGCGGTTCTCCACCCAGTCCTGAAAGGCCTTGCGCGGCTGGAAGATGCCGGTGTCTTCGGCGAACAGACAGAACAGTAAGCGCACCAACAAGACTTCCAGCGGATGGCCTTCGAAGCCGCTGGCTTTGAGCCGATCATGCAGGCGGCCCATGCGCTCGGCAGCTTTGCGATTGACCGGGTCTTCCGGTGCGAGCTTCTGTGTGGAATAGCCGGCCACGAACGCGAACAGGCCGACGTGCTTGTGCAGCTCCGCCAGCGGGAACTCGCTGTCGTCGCCGGTCTCCAGGTCGTGCAGGCGCATGCGCGCAAAATCCGAAACCAGCACATAGCGCGGCAGGTCGCGCTCTGCGATGCCCGGGAAGTAGTCCAGCGCCTGCTGATGCGCGCGATCCAGGTTCTTGCCGCGGCTCTTGTGCTCTGCAATCAGCACGCCTTTCCAGAAAAGGTCGATTTCGCCGCGTCCGGCGAGCTTCTTCACCGGCTCTTCAAAGCTCGCCACGCGCCGGCGCGTAAGGCCGAACACCTCGAAGAACTGGTTCCAGAAGGTTTGCGATTCGGCGGTCTCGCGCGACTCGTCGGCCCACTCGCGCGCAAAGGCGAGCGCACGGTCCTTGATCTCGTTCCAGCTCAGCGGCATCAGAGCGGCACGCGGTCAGCTACTGGAACAGCCATTTGTGCAGGATGCGATCCAGCGCCGAATCGTCGCCCCCGGACAGATGCCCGAGTTTGCGCATCACCATGCGGTGATCGAGAGTGAATAGCTTGAATCGAACCAGCGACGGTACGGTGAGGCCGGTCGTCGCCGGATGCTGGATGGGCATGTCCAGCGGCCAGGCGGATTTGCCCTCCCGCTGGCTCGTGATCATGGCCATCACGGAGTGTCCGGAAGGATCGTTGAACCAGCGCTTGGAAGACAGCACCAGCGCGGGCCGCCGTTTGCTCGCCGTGCGATCCGCGAACGGGAAGGGGACCACCACGATCTCTCCGCGCTCGAAGCTCATGGCCGAGCGATGCGTCCGTCAGAGCGTGGCGTAGGCGGCTTCGTCGTCGTCCGCCAGCCATTCCGATTCGAGCGTGGCCGAAACGGCACGCAGGTATTCCCGATCGAGCGGCTGCTGTTTGCGCAAAAGGACCACGCCCGGCTCACGGACCTCGAATACCACCGAGTCTCCGGAAGTAAGACCCAGCGCCTCACGCACCGGCGCCGGGATCGTTGCCTGGTATTTCACGGTCAAGCGGCTTGATGCGGCGTCCACGGGAATCTCTAGGTAATACGATATTACGACATTACTCCTGGTGAGCGGTACGGGCAAGCCTCCGATCCGCTTCGGCCCGATGCGTGGTAGGCATCAAGCTAGTTTCTTGTGCCGCGCCTTGCGGTTCACGCCGGGCTCACTGCCCGTGCGCTTGCGAAAATCATCTTCGTACTCGCGGTAGTTGCCTTCGAGATACACGATCTCGCCGCTGTCCTCGAACGCGAGGATGTGGGTGGCCACGCGATCGAGGAACCAGCGGTCATGCGAGATCACCAGCGCGCAGCCGGAGAAATCGAGCAGCGCTTCTTCCAGCGCGCGCAGGGTTTCCACGTCCAGGTCGTTGGTCGGTTCGTCGAATAACAATACGTTTCCGCCGGACAGCAGCATCTTGGCCAGGTGCAGGCGATTGCGTTCGCCGCCGGACAGATCCTTCACCCGCTTCTGCTGCGACTCGCCCTTGAAGTTGAAGCGGCCGATGTAGGCGCGCGCGGGCATTTCGAAGTTGCCGATGCGCACCAGGTCGCTGCCGCCGGCGATTTCCTGGAACACGGTGAGATCGCCGTTGAGTGCGTCGCGTGACTGGTCCACGTAACCGAGCTTCACGGTCTCGCCGATGCGGATGCTGCCCTCATCCGGCTTCTCCTGATCCAGCAGCATGCGGAACAGGGTGGTCTTGCCGCGGCCGTTGGCGCCGATGATGCCGACGATGGCGCCCTTGGGCACCTTGAAATCCAGGCCCTTGTACAGCCAGCGGTCGCCGTACTGCTTGCCGACGTTATTGACCTCGATGACGAGATCACCGAGACGCGGACCGGGCGGGATGTACAGCTCGCGCGTCTCCGAGCGCTTCTGGAATTCCTGGCTCGCCATCTCTTCATAAGCCTTCAAGCGTGCCTTGGACTTGCTCTGGCGGCCCTTGGCGTTCTTGCGCACCCACTCCAGCTCTTCCTTCATCGCCTTGGTGTGCGCGTCCTCCTGCTTCTGCTCAGTCTCCAGGCGGTTGGATTTCTGCTCGAGCCAGCTCGAATAGTTGCCCTGCCAGGGAATGCCGTGCCCGCGGTCGAGTTCCAGAATCCAGCCGGCAACGTTGTCGAGAAAGTAACGG
>JBQTJH010000205.1:0-8234 GCA_052387335.1 Panacagrimonas sp.
TTCGAGATTCGATCCCGAATCGCAGGCAAAACACCGAGATCAGGGGCGCGACGGGTCGAAAATCCGTCTTCAGCACTCACAGCTTCAACTTCGTCAGCTCAACTTGAGGCTGTGCAGGGTTTCCCTAACTCCGCGCGGCGTCTGGTGGAGTTGTCGCGTTTCTTGGCTCCTTTTGATAGTTTTGCATTCGATGACCGCGCGGCTGACGAATATGCGGCAATCGCGACCACCCTGCGTGCAGAGGGTCGATTGATCGGGCCCAATGACTTGATGATTGCCGCAATCGCACGCAGCAACGATCTGGTGCTGGTGACGCACAACACCGCCGAGTTCGCGAGGGTCGCTGGCCTGCGACTCGAAGACTGGCAGACCGAATAGCCGCCGGCCGGTCTTGAATTTCCTCGTGCGGGGCGCCACATACCCCACTTCTTGATCTTTCGATTGACCGACCGCCCATGAGTACTGACCGTCACACATTCCAGGCTGAAACCAAGTCGCTGCTGCGGCTGATGATTCACTCGCTGTACTCGAACAAGGAGATCTTCCTGCGCGAGCTGGTCTCCAATGCCTCTGACGCTTGCGACAAGCTCAGATACTTGGCGATTTCACGGCCCGAACTGCTGGGCAACGACGAGCTGGCCGTGGAGCTGATCCCTGATGCGGAGATGGGTACCCTGACCATCCGCGATAACGGCATCGGCATGACCCGCGAGGATGCCATCCAGCATCTGGGCACCATCGCGCGCTCGGGCACGCGCGAGTTCGTGAGCCAGCTGTCTGGAGATCAGGCCAAGGATGCGCAGCTGATCGGCCAGTTCGGCGTTGGCTTTTACTCTTCATTCATCGTTGCCGACAAGGTCATCGTGCGCACGCGCCACGCCGAGGCGAGCGAGGGCGTCGAATGGGTGTCGGCAGGCGAGGGCGATTTCGAGATCGGTGCCTGCGACAAGGACACACGCGGTACGGACGTGATCCTGTACGTGCGTGATGACGACAAGGAATTTCTAGAGCCCAGTCGTATCTCCGCGCTGGTGCGCCGCTACTCGGATCACATCGGCCTGCCGATTCGCCTACGCAACGACAAGAACGAGCTGGACACGATCAATCAGGCGCGTGCGTTCTGGACGCGCCCCAAGAGCGAGCTCAAGGACGAGGAGTACCAGGCGTTTTACAAGCATCTGGCTCACGATTTCGAGGATGCGCTGAGCTGGGCGCATCACAAGGTCGAGGGCAATCTGGAATACACCTCGCTGATTTACATCCCGCGACGGGCGCCGTTCGAGCTATGGAACCGCGAGCATCACGACGGTCTGCATCTGTATGTCAAGCGCGTCTTCATTATGGACAAGGCGGCCGAGCTGCTTCCGCCGTATCTGCGCTTTGTCCGCGGCCTGGTCGATACCGCCGATCTGCCGCTGAATGTCTCGCGCGAAATTCTGCAGGGCTCACGTACGACCGAGAAAATCAAGGCGGCGCTGGTCAAGCGCGTGCTGGACCTGCTGGAAGACGTGGCCACGAACAAGCCCGACGACTACGCGGTGTTCTGGAAGACCTTCGGCACCGTACTCAAGGAGGGTCTGGTCGAGGATCAGGCCAATCAGGCGCGCATCGCCAAGCTGCTGCGCATGTCGTCCACGCGCGAGACCGACGACAAGGTGGCGCTCGAAGCCTATGTCGCGCGCATGGCTGAGGGCCAGAAGTCGATCTATTTCCTGACGGCGGATTCGTTGACGGCAGCCAGGTCCAGCCCTCACCTGGAAGGGTTCGCCAAGCGCGGTTACGAGGTGCTCTTGCTGACCGACCGCATTGACGAATGGGTGGTATCGCACCTGCACGAGTTTGAAGACAAGCCGCTCAAGAGCGTCGCTCAGGGCTCTGCCGAACTCGATGATCTGGTTGAAACGGCACAGCAGACTCAACAGGTCTCGTCGTTCAAGGAGACCTTGGAGCGAGCCAAGCAGGTGCTGGAAAACCGCGTGCAGGATGTGCAGTTGTCCAAGCGCCTGACCGAGTCGCCCTCCTGTCTGGTGGCGCCGGATTTCGGCATGAGCCGGCGCCTGGAAAAGCTGCTCAGCCAGGCCGGGCAGGCGATGCCGGCGGTCAAGCCAGTGCTGGAGCTCAACGGCGATCATCCGCTGGTTGCGCGGCTCAAGGACACCCACGATGCCGCCTTGTTCGCGGATCTGGTGGAGCTGCTGTTTGGTCAGGCGCAGCTCGCCGAAGGCGGACAGCTGGACGATCCGGCAGCGTTCGTGAAGCGCCTGAATCAACTGGTTCTCGGCAATGCGCCGAGCGGACGCATCATTGTTAACTAGCGAATGACGCGCACCGCGTCGACGTAACGATCCATCCACCAGCGGTTGGCGACGGGGGCAACAATCACCTGCTTGCCGCTGGAGGGTGCGTGCACCGCCTGGCCGTCGCCCAGATAGACCGCGACATGATCGATGCCGCGGCCGTTGAAACTGTAGAACAGCAGATCACCGGGTTCGGCGTCGTCCAGGTCGATGTCGTCGCCGGCTTCGTACTGCTCGCGCGTTGTGCGCGGTAGCCGCAGGCCCTGCAGGCCGTAGACGTACTGCGTCAGGCCGCTGCAATCAAAGCCGTCCGGCGTGGTGCCGCCGTAGCGATAGGGGCGGCCGATCTGACCGAGTGCATCGAGCACGATGCCGCGACGCAGTGCATCGGTCTCCGGTGTTGGCCGATAGGCGTTGCGGGTGCAGGCGCCGAGCAGGCACAGCGTCAGTAAAAAGATGTAGGGCAGGCCATGCCTGCCGGCGGTGCCGATTCGACAATTGAATACGGCGGCCATGGGCCGCCTACGCGGTCGGCGGTTCGGTCGCCAGCATCGAGGGCCGCTGCGAGAAGCCCTGGTACCAACGATCCAGCGGCTCATGTGCCTTGCGCCATTCGATATAGGGCATGCGTAGGTCCAGGTAGGCCAGGGCCACGCCGGAGGTGACTTCGACGATGCTCGGCGTCTCGCTCGACAGTTCGCCCGCTTCCAGATCGAGCACGGCTACGGAGCGCCGGATCACGTCTGCTTGCCGATCCAGAAACGCGACATGGCGGATGCCTTCAGGTCGGCGCTTTTCAATCACGGTGGCGAACGCGGCATTGATGAGGCCCTCGGCCACGTGCGCGCGACGCAGCGCCGACCAACGCTTGGAGCCGCGTGGAAGCGCGGTGAGTCCACGCCCTCGGGTTTGCAGGTATTCGATGATCAGCGCTGAATCCGGCAGGGCTTCACCGCGCTCGGTGATCAAGGTGGGAATGCGCGACAGCGGATTGGCCGCCAGCAGTTCGGGGCTGGGTTCAAACGGATCGCACTCGATTTCGTCGATCAGATCGGACAGGCCGAGCTCCAGCGCCACCACGCGCACCTTGCGCGCGTAGGGCGAGGTCCTGCTGCAGTACAGCTTCATCTTCAAGGCGGCGTCCCCTTCGAGTCTTGTTCTGTACAGAAGCCTGAGCCCGAGCGCCGGGTCACGCAAGCGATGCTCCCGGACTCAAGCCAGTGGCAACGTTACGCGGCAGGCGGCTCAGTGGATTCCGGCGAGCGCGTCCAGGTATCGCTCTGCATCGAGCGCGGCCTGGCAGCCGGTGCCGGCGCTGGTGATGGCCTGACGATACACATGGTCCTGCACATCGCCGGCGGCGAACACGCCGGGCACGCTGGTCTGCGTGGCATTGCCCTCTGATCCGCTCTGCACTTTCAGATAGCCACCGTTCATCTCGAGCTGGCCTTCGAAGATGCCGGTATTGGGCGTATGGCCGATGGCGATGAACACGCCCTTGAGCTCCACATCGCGCGCCGCAGCTGTTTTTACATTGCGAATCCGCATACCGGTTACACCGCTGGCGTCGCCAAGCACTTCGTCGAGCGTGGAATCCCACACGATCTCGACCTTGCCCTCGGCCTGCCGCTTGAACAGCTTGTCGTGCAGAATTTTCTCGCCCTTGAAGCGATCACGTCGATGCACGATGGTGACCTTGTTGGCGATGTTGGACAGATACAGCGCCTCTTCAACCGCGGTGTTGCCGCCGCCGATGACCGCCACATCCTGACCCTTGTAGAAGAAGCCGTCGCAGGTGGCGCAGGCAGACACACCCTTGCCGCGGAACGCGGTTTCCGATTCCAGGCCCAGATACCGCGCGGACGCACCGGTCGCAATGATCAATGCATCGCAGCTGTATTCGCCGGCGTCGCCCTTGAGCTTGAACGGACCGTTCTTGAGGTCCACCGAATGGATGTGGTCGTAGACGAACTGGGTATCAAAGCGTTCCGCGTGCTTCTGCATCCGATCCATCAGCGCCGGCCCCATCAGGCCGTGGACGTCGCCGGGCCAGTTATCCACCTCGGTGGTGGTCATGAGCTGACCGCCTTGTTCGATGCCGGTGATCAACACCGGCTTGAGGTTGGCGCGCGCCGCATACACGGCGGCGGTGTAACCGGCCGGGCCGGAGCCCAGAATGATCAGGCGGTGGTGTTGACTCATGTTGGCAGTGAGGGCTCAAAGGCGTAGTGATCGGGTGGTGGACGCTATGACGACCGTCCGCATCCATCCAATCTGGAGACGTAAGCCGCGCATTCTAGGGCGACTTGCACTCCGCTACAGCCCTGAGCCGCGTCAGCGCCGAGCCTCAGGCCGCGTTGCGCAGCTCCTTGGACGCGTCAAGCATGATGCCGGATAGCACGCCGTAGGCCTGGGTCCATGCGGCCTTGGTGTCGGCGGTGAAATCGGCGCCCAAGCCCTGCTCCAGCGTCCACAGCAGGGCATCGCCGACGGCGACGTAATGGGCGTCCTGCACGCCGTAGCCGACATGACGTCGCCCCAGGGCCTGCACCGCAGACAGGATGCGACCCGGCTGGCGCAGATTGCGTACGGCCATGCCCAGGGTCTGCATGAGCATCTGGCCCTGCGTGTTCATGTCGCCGCGAAACAGCGGGCGGGTGGAGGGATCAATTTCAAACAGACGGCCATAAAACAGGCCCGCTGCCGTATCCGCGATCGGGGCTACTTTCTCGAAGCTGTTCTGGACCAGCGTGATGTCCTGGGGGGTCATGGGGGCGGTCGGTGGTGGGTGGTCCGGCCTGTAACGGCGGGTCCGGCGCCGACTTGAGCCGGCAGCGCGTTCATTGCGACCGGCCATCGGGGCGTGTCTAATACGCGGCCCCGTTTTTGCCCCCCAGCGGCCCAGGCCGCACGAGCTCGCCGTGAACACCAATTTCCCGCGCATCCAGCGTCTTCCGCCCTATGTCTTCAACATCGTTGGCGATCTGAAGAAGGCGGCCCGCGCACGGGGCGACGACGTCATCGACTTCTCCATGGGTAATCCGGACCAGCCGACGCCCAAGCACATCGTCGACAAGCTGGTGGAAGCGGCCGTGCGTGGCACCGAGAGCGACTACGTGCGTCCCGAGGTTCATGACGAGGACGGCACGCACACGCATCGCTACTCGGTATCCAAGGGTGTTCCGCGTCTGCGCCGAGCGGTCAGCCGTTGGTACAAAACGCGTTACGACGTGGACGTGGACCCGGAGTCCGAGGTCATCGCCACCATCGGGTCCAAGGAAGGTCTGGCGCATCTTGCATTCGCGACGCTCGACCAGGGCGACGTGGTGCTGGTGCCCAATCCGGCCTATCCGATCCATCCGTATGGCGTGGTGCTCGCGGGTGCCACCGTGCACCACGTCAAGATGACGCCGGACGTAGATTTCTTCGAAGAGCTGCAGCGCTCGATCAAGGAATCTTCGCCGGCGCCGAAGATGCTGATCCTGAATTTTCCGGGCAACCCGACCACGCAGTGCGTGGATCTGGATTTCTTCGTCAAGGCCGTGGCGATCTGTCGCGAGCACAACATCTGGCTGATCCACGACCTGGCTTACGCCGACATCGTGTTCGACGGCTACACCGCGCCCAGCGTGCTGCAGGTGCCGGGAGCCAAGGACATCGCGGTGGAGTTCTTCACCCTGT
Organism: Panacagrimonas sp.; assembly: GCA_052387335.1. Taxonomy (GTDB): domain Bacteria; phylum Pseudomonadota; class Gammaproteobacteria; order Nevskiales; family Nevskiaceae; genus Panacagrimonas. The sequence continues at coordinate 5,979 of JBQTJH010000205.1, forward strand.
CCAAGAGTTACAACATGCCGGGCTGGAGAGTCGGCTTCATGGCCGGCAATCCTGAGCTGGTCAAGGCGCTGGCGCGGATCAAGAGCTATCTGGATTACGGCATGTTCACGCCGATCCAGGTCGCCGCCATCACCGCGCTGGAAGGCCCGCAGGATTGCGTGGCCGAGATTCGCCACATGTACAAGCTGCGCCGCGACGTGCTGTGCGAAGGCCTCAACGCCGCCGGCTGGAAGGTGACCAAACCCAAGGCCACGATGTTCGTCTGGGCCGAGATTCCGGAACCGTTCAAGCATCTGGGCTCGCTGGAGTTCTCCAAGCTGCTGATGGAAGAGGCCAAGGTGGCGGTGTCACCCGGTATCGGTTTCGGCGAGTACGGCGACACGCACGTGCGCTTTGCCTTGATTGAAAACGAGCACCGCACGCGTCAGGCCGTGCGTGGCATCAAGAAACTGTTGAAGGAAGGTTCCAAAGCATGAAACCCGTTCGTATCGGCCTGATGGGCCTTGGCACCGTCGGCCAGGGTGTGTTGCGCGTGTTGCGCAAAAATGCCGATGAGATTGAGCGCCGTGTCGGCCGCCGTCTGGTGGTGACGCATATCGCTACCAAGGACCTCGCGCGCAACGAGGAGCCGCTCGACGGCATCACTGTGGGTGACGACGCGCTGGCCATGGTGGCGAGCGCGGACCTCGACGTGGTGGTCGAGGTCATGGGCGGCTACACCATCGCCAAGCAGGTGACGCTGGCCGCGCTCGAACGCGGCAAGCCGGTGGTGACCGCCAACAAGGCGCTGCTCGCCGAACACGGCAATGAGATTTTCGCGCGCGCCGCACAGGCGGGTGTCGCCCTGCGTTTCGAGGCGGCGGTTGCAGGCGGCATTCCGGTGATCAAGGCCATGCGCGAAGGCCTGGCCGGCAATCAGATCGAACACGTAGCCGGCATCATCAACGGCACCTGCAACTACATCCTCACGCAGATGACGACGAAGGGGCAGAGCTTTGCCGACGCTCTGACCGACGCACAAAAGCTGGGGTATGCAGAGGCCGATCCGACCTTCGACATCGAAGGCGTGGACGCCGCACACAAGCTCACGATCCTGGCCAGCATCGCGTTCGGCATTCCGCTGGCGTTTGCGGCGGTGGCGCGCGAGGGCATCTCCAAGGTCACTGCGCAGGATATTCAGATTGCGCAGAGCCTGGGCTATCGCATCAAGCTGCTCGGTATCGCGCAGCGCACCGAGAAGGGGGTCTCGCTTCGCGTACACCCCACGCTCGTGCCAGACGACCAGCTCATCGCGAAGGTTGATGGCGTGGTCAACGCCGTAGTGGTGCAGGGCAATGCCGTGGGCACGGTGGGGTTCTACGGCCGTGGCGCCGGCGGCGATCCGACCGCTTCAGCCATCGTGGCCGACCTGGTCGACGTGGTGCGCGGACTCGGCGCGCCGGCGACGCACCAGGTGCCATCGCTAGGCTTCCAGCCGCAGGCGATGAAGGCGCTGCCGCTGCTGGCTATCGGTGAGATTGAGTCCTCGTACTACCTGCGCCTGCGCGTGGCCGACGAACCGGGCGTGCTCAAAGGCATCACCAGCGTGCTCGCCGAATCCGGTATCAGCATCGAGGCGATCCTGCAGAAGGAGCCGCGCGAGCACGAGGACGCCACCGTGGCCTTGATCACCAGCCTGGTGCAGGAGTCTCGGTTCGACGCCGCGCTCTCGCGCTTGCTCGCGCTGCCGTTTGTGCGCGAGGGCGCCTCGCGTATCCGCGTCGAACATTTCAAGAGCTGAACCTTGATGGATGCCCCACGGCTCGAAGGCGGCGCCGTCCAGCTGTGGCCGCTGACCGAAGGCGACGCCGAGGCACTGCACGCTGCGGCCGACGCGCCGGGCGACTTGTTCCGCTACTTGCCGGATCGCCTGGAGACCTTGGCACAGCATCGCGAATTCATCGCTCGCGCCCTGGCCGAGCAGGCCCAAGGCAAAGCCATGCCGTTCACGGTCCGCCTGGCCGATAGTGGCGAAGTGGTCGGCACGACGCGCTTCGGCGCCATGGAACTGGCGCATGCGCGTGCCGAGATCGGCTGGACCTGGATTGCGCGTAAGGTGCAGCGCAGCGTCGTCAACACGCAGGCCAAGCGCCTGCTGCTCGCGCACGGGTTCGAGGCCTGGAATCTAGGGTCTGTTGACATATGAATGGTCGCTGCGTTGCGAGTCCAAAATTCCGCCAGGCAAGGCGCGGCCGGCGAAGCTTGGTGATTCCAAGC
>JBQTJH010000206.1:0-4651 GCA_052387335.1 Panacagrimonas sp.
GACATCGCCATGCGTGGCGGTCGGGATTTCGAAATCAAAATTCTCATAGCCCGAATACGGCCGCGCCTTGCGCAGGTCGAAGTTGCAACCGGTGGCGCGCAAACCCGGACCCGTGATGCCCCACTCCAACGCCGCAGCCGTGTCATAGGCGGCCACGCCCTTGGAGCGCGACACCAGGATGGCGTTCTTGAGCGCGGCCTTCTCGTACTCGTCCATGCGCGGCCGCAGCCAGTCGATGAACTCGCGCACCTTCCCCTCCCAGCCATTGGGCAGATCATGCGCGACGCCGCCGATGCGGAACCAGGCCGGGTGCATGCGGAAGCCGGTCACCGCCTCGATCACGTCATAGGCCTTGGCGCGGTCTACGAACATGAAGAACACCGGGCTCATCGCGCCAACGTCCTGGCAATACGTGCCGTAGAACAGCAGGTGCGAGGTGATGCGGAAGAACTCGCTCATCATCACGCGGATGGTCTTGACCCGATCCGGCACGGTGATGCCGGCAAGCTTCTCGACGTTCATCACGTACGGCAGGTTGTTCATCACCCCGCCGAGATAATCGATGCGATCCGTGTACGGAATGTAGGTGTGCCAGCTCTGGCGCTCGGCCATCTTCTCGGCACCGCGATGGTGGTAGCCGATGTCGGGCACGCAGTCGACGATCTCCTCGCCGTCCAGCTGCAGCACGATGCGAAATGCGCCGTGCGCACTCGGGTGATTCGGCCCGAGGTTGAGGAACATGAAATCGGATTCTTCCGTGCCGCGCTGCATGCCCCATTCCTCGGGCTTGAACAGCAGCGCCTCCTGGTCCAGATCCTGGCGCAGCTGGCTGAGCATGAACGGATCAAATTCCGTCGCGCGCGCTGGGTAGTCCTTGCGACCCGGGTGCCCTTCCCAGCGCGGCGGCAGCAGAATGCGGCGCAGATTGGGATGGCCGGTGAACACCACACCGAACAGATCCCAGGCCTCACGCTCATACCAGTTGGCGTTGGCGAACACCGACACGCAGGACGGAATTTCCGGCTTGTCGCCGACCAAACCGACTTTGAGCCGGATATCCGCATTGCGGTCGATCGACAGCAGCTGATACACGACGGTGAAATCGCTGGCCGGCTGACCCTGCCGATGCTTGCGCACACGCTCGTCGATGGCCGTCAGGTCGTACAGCATCCGGTAGGGACGCTCGACACCGGTCTTGAGAAACTTCAGGACCTCGATGATCTGCCGCGGCTCCACCCACAGGGTCGGCATCTGGTCGACCGTGGCCTGGAACACCAGGGCCTTGTCGCCAAAGCGGCGACCCAGCTCGCGCACGATGTCGTGCTGCAAGCCCGAAGCGAGTGCGACGTCGTCGGCCATGGGTTCAGACCGAATCAGGGCTGCGCAGCACGGTCGCTGCCGCGCGTTCGGCCTGCTTGACGTCGCGCTGCGCCGGCAGGTTGGGACGATAAATGCCCTGCTCGCCCACGACCCAGGACAGCGGACGACGCTCCTTGCCGATGGAATCCTGCAACAAGTTCAGCGCCTGCAAAAACGCTTCCGGTCGCGGCGGACAACCGGGGATGTAAACGTCCACCGGCAAGAACTTGTCCACGCCCTGCACCACCGAATAGATGTCGTACATGCCGCCGGAATTAGCGCAGGACCCCATGCTGATGACCCAGCGCGGTTCCAGCATCTGCTCGTACAGGCGCTGCACCACCGGCGCCATCTTGATGAAGCAGGTCCCGGCCACCACCATCAGGTCCGCCTGGCGCGGCGATGCGCGGATCACCTCGGCGCCGAAACGTGCGAGATCATGCGTTGGCGTGAACGCCGTGGCCATCTCCACGTAACAGCAGGACAGGCCGAAGTTGTACGGCCAGATCGAATTCTTGCGCCCCCAGTTCACGGCACCGTGCAGCATCGTCTCCAGCTTGCCCATGAAGACATTCTTGTGCACCTGCGTCTCCATCGGGTCCGGCCCGGTGGTGCGCGTGTGCATCGGGTACTGCTGGCGATCCTTGTCGATGCGAGTGAGGGTGTATTCCATGGCTTGCGGTTTGGCTGGCTTGGGCTAGCGCTCAGCGTAGAGAGGCTTGTCGCTGCTGCTCGGCACGCTTGCGGCGGCCATCGGGCGCCCATTCGAGCGCACCGATCTTCCACAGGTACACCAGACTGGCGAGAAGAATGAAGATGAAAATGGTCGCTTCGATCAGCCCCGGCCAGCCCGACTCACGCACGCTGATGGCCCAGGCGAACAGGAACACGGCTTCCAGATCGAAGATCACGAAGAACATGGCGACCAGGTAGAACTTGGCCGACAGACGCATGCTGGTGGAGCCGGCGCCCACCACGCCGGACTCGAAGGGTTCGTTCTTGGCGCGACCCCAGGCACGTCCGCCGAGCAGCCAGGAGGCGCCGAGCATGATGCCGATGATCAAGAACACGAGACCCACGTAGGCGCAAATGGCCCACGCTTCGGCTGACATGGATTGCAATCCCGCCATGTTCATTTATCCGTCTTTGGATCGGTCTTCGGGGGACCCTGCTTTTCCCGGTGAGGCGTAGCGGGCCTTTAATGGACCGATTGTAACGAAGATGACCGCGACTGGGGCGAATGAACATTCCGCCTGTTACCTCGCAGGGGCGATTCTCGACGTGGCTTGCGAGAGCGCGCGGCTTGGACTTGATGGCCTGCCCGCCTCGCAAAGAGGCAACCCTCACCTCGCCACGCGCAGCCGCGCGTGGTTCTTCCGCTCTCCCGGTGCGGGCAAGGGGCGTCGGCGTCGCAATGCGACACTCAGACGATGGGCGGCTCTTCTCCCGGCCAGGTGCGCATCTCGGCCTCCATCTGCTCCACCGCCTGTGCGGCCTCGGCCGGAGCTTCGAAGGTGCCGATGTGAAACAGCGCGTCGCCCTCGTGGACCAGCGGTAGGGTCAAGCGACCGATGACCACGCCTTCAACGCCGGCCCGCACCGCGGTCTCGGTTTCGCCGAAGGGATCACCGATGATGCCCAGCACCTGCCCCTTGCGCACGTGATCGCCCAGCGACAGATGCGTGCGCAGAATGCCGCTGGCGGGTGCGCGCACCCAGCGGCTGGTGTGCGCCAGCACCGGCTCGGGCATGCGCAGCGGCGAAAACTGCGGTCGCTCCAGCAGTCCCATCTCCCACATCACGTTCTGTACGCCCTGCACGCCCATGCGAATGGCGGTCTCATCAAACCGCAGGGCCTCGCCGGATTCGTAGAGAATCACCGGGATGTTCTGGGTGGTGGTGTAGTCGCGCAAGGTGCCGGCGGTGGGCCGTGAATCCAGGAACAGCGGCGCACCGAAGGCCTTGGCCAGACGCTGGTTGGTTTCGTTGCGCAGATCGGTACGGATCTGCGGCAGATTGGGCCGGTGAATAGCACCGGTATGCAGGTCAACGCCAAAGTCGCTGCGGCCGACCACTTCCTTGACGAACAAATGCGCCAGGCGTGCTGCTAAGGATCCGGACTCGCTACCCGGGAAGCTACGGTTCAGATCACGGCGATCCGGCAGGTAGCGCGACTGGTGGATGAAGGCCAGCGTATTGACGATGGGCACCGCCAGCAGGGTGCCGCGCAATTCGGCCAGTGCTGGAAGCTTGAGGACGCGGCGGATGATCTCGACGCCGATGATCTCGTCACCGTGCAGCGCCGCGCTAAGGAACATGGTCGGTCCTGGCTCGCGCCCGCGCAGCACGAACACCGGCAGATCCACCGGCGCGGCGGTGTAGAGCTTGGCCACCGGCAGATTGATCAGCCGACGGTCGCCGGGCTCGATCAGGGTGTCGCCGATGCGGAAGCTGCTCATACTTTTGGGCTGTGGGGAAAACCCTTTTGCCACGGAGTCCACGGAGTCCACGGAGTCCACGGAGTCCACGGAGGAACACGGAGCAGAAGCAAAAGCGGCAGTACGCTTTTTTCAGTGCTCCTCCGTGGACTCCGCGGCAAAAAAATTTTCATCCAGAACCCTTGGTCCGGGTATTCCCAGGCCGCGCGTTTTTTTCGATGAACTCGATAATCCGCGACGCAATGTTCACACCGCTGGTGGTCTCGATGCCCTCCAGCCCGGGCGACGAGTTCACCTCCATCACCACCGGCCCGTTCTTGGAGCGCAGGATGTCGACACCGGCCACGCTCAGGCCCATGAGCTTGGCCGCACGCACGGCAGTAGAACGCTCCTCGGGCGTGATCTTGATCTTGCTGGCGGTGCCGCCGCGATGCAGGTTGGAGCGAAACTCGCCCGGCCTGGCCTGACGCATCATCGCCGCCACCACCCGTCCGCCGATGACGAAACAGCGGATATCCGCGCCCTTGGCTTCTTCCACGAATTCCTGCACCAGGAAATACGCATCCAGGTCGCGGAAGGCGTCGATCACCGACTCGGCCGCCTTGTCGGTTTCGCACAGCACGATGCCGCGGCCCTGCGTGCCCTCGGTGAGCTTGACCACGCAGGGCGCGCCGCCAATCAGATTGATCAGGTCGTTGGTGTCGTCGGGTGCGTGCGCAAAACCCGTCACCGGCATGCCGATCCCCTTGCGCGCCAGCTGGTGATGCGCGCGCAGCTTGTCGCGCGAGCGCGGAATCGCGTTGGATTCGTTGAGCGAATTCACGGCCATCATCAAGAACTGGCGCACCACCGCGG
>JBQTJH010000207.1:0-5760 GCA_052387335.1 Panacagrimonas sp.
AGCCGCCGGCGGGGCCACGGGCTGCAGCGCTTGGCCGAACTCCCCCAGGCGCTGTTCCCAGAATTCAGTCTGGGCGCGAGCCTCGGCGTGGGTCTGCATCAACCGTTCGTAGCGGCGACGGGCACGGCCGCGCAAGGTGCCGATCACATACTCGGCAGCCAGTTGGGCCATCACCTCCGGATTGTCGTAACGCATTGCCCACCTCCTTGCGCCGCTCAGCGCTGAAGACATTCCCGCAGCTTGGCCAGTCCACGCCGCACCCAGGCCTTGACCGTACCCAGCGGTGCATCCATCGCCGCTGACAGCTCTCGATGAGAATATCCCTCGTAGTACGCGAGCAGGACGCTTTTCCGTTGCACCTCCGACAGCCCGGCCAGACAAATATTCAGCCGCCGCAGTCCCTCGCTCTCCACCGCCTGGTCTTCCGGGCTGGGGCCCTGGTCGGGTAATTCAAGTTCGACCGGGTCTTCATCAGCTTCGCGCCCCAGGCGCAGCCGCGCGCTGCGCAACAGATCCAGCGCACGGTAGCGTGCGTTGCCGATCAGCCAGGCGATCGGTTCGCCCTTGTCGGGGCTGTAGGTTTCCGAGCGTTGCCAGACCCTGAGATAACAGTCCTGCAGCGCCTCCTGCGCCCAGTCTGGGCGACGCAGCATGCGCAGCAGCACGCTGTAGAGGATGGGGCTGGTGGCGTCGTACAAATCGGCCAGCGCCTTGCGGTCGCCTTGGCCTATCGCGGTGATCAGCTTGATCAGCTGGTCCTGCGGCTGCTCCGCGCGCATCACCCGGCCTAACCCTTCGGCGCTGGCGCGCTCCCGGCCGAAGGCGGCACCGCCGCGTTGGCGCTCGCCGGCGGCACGAACACCGATTCGAGCAGGTAGGGGTCGTCAAAGTGCGCGCGACCGACCGGGGTGATCGGATGCCGGCCAAGCTGGCGCAGCGCCCCGGGTTCACGGATGCCGCTGGCGTAGCCGCCGATGGGATCGGGTCCGTGCGGACCCGGCACCAGGCCATCGGGCCCGAACAGGCTGCGCGTGCCGCCCTGCGGTGCCGGCATCGCCAGCAAGTCCTCGTAGCGGCGAATGGCAAAGGTCTGCGCGGCATCCGCTGGCACCGAGCTGCTGTCGACTACGCGCAAGATCTCGTGCGTACCGGCGATGACGCGCAAGGTAGGCAGACGCGCTGGCGCCGGCTGCGGCGCGATCACCGGGATGCCCTGCGCGTCGCCGTTGCGTTCGCGCTGCACCAGCGGCTGCACCGGATACCAGCGATGATCGCGGCCCGAGGTGTGCAGGCTCTCGTATAACAGCGGTTGCGCCTTCTGATCCAAGGTGACCCGCCAGATGAAGCCATCAAGCGGCATCTCCGCATTCGCACCCTTGAACCAGAACAGGTAATTGAACTGCATCACCGGCATACCGCCGAGGCGCGCGAAGGTCACGTGGTAATGCGCTTGGGGCTCGGATGGATCAGCACTGGGACCCTGTGGGGTCAGGGTCGGCACCGCCGGGACATCGGCCTCGGAGGCGGTCTCTATCCAAAGCTGCGGCGCGTGATACTCCGCCAGCGCGCGGAAGGTGGAGTCGGTAAAGCCGGGGAAGCCCAGCTCATCAGGAAGCACTTTGCGAAAGTCGATGGCGACCAGGCTTAGATCAGCCTCGGGCCGGGCCTTCCACAATTTGAGCGGCGCGCTCGCTGCAAGCTGGTCCAGCGGTTTGGCGTAGGCCTGGTTGAGCGCCTGTTGGCGCGCCTCGATGCGCGTGCGCATGGCCGACGCGGTCAGCGGATACAGACCCAGGGCGCGCTGGGCGGCGGAATATTCATCCCGCGGCGGCACCTTGGTCAGCAGCCTTGCGTATTCCTCCGGCTCATCCACGAATTCGATAACGGCCAGTGTACGGCCGCAGTTCAGAAAGCGATCACGCTGGCTCGCCGCCTGCTGCATGCTCATGCCCAGATTGCGGTACTCGAATTCGCGCGCGTCCTGGTCGGTTTCGCGCATGCGCCGGATCCAGCCGCCCACTTCTTCCAGTGTCTTCACTTCCTGCGCGAACGAAGCCAAGGTGCGGTCGGTGCGCAGATAGGGATAGCCCGGGACCCGGTAGTAGCTGGCGTCGCCAACGCAGGCTGCATCGACCCGTGCATCCATGGCGGCGTATTCGGCGCGGCAGTTGCGGTAGTCCTTGTACCAACCCACGAACGGGTCGGGCTTGGACGATGTGCAAGCCACCAGGGTGCTGAGGGTCAAACCGATGCAGAGGTGACGCATCATGGTGGGCAGCTCCATCGTTGAAGCGGATAAACCGTTACGGCTGGGTCGGTGCCGCAGATGCGGCCACTTCCTTGAACGACCACTCCATCGTCACATTGGCCGTGCCGGTCCACAGACCCAGCCAGGTCGCGTTCTGATTCAGCGGCAGCGCCAGCGGCAGTGATGCGCTGGCCTTGCCACTGGCGGGCGCATTACGCAACACGTGACCCTTCCAGTCCACCACCGCCATGATCAGGGGCTGCGGCTGTTGTTCGCGGCTGGTGTGCTGGTTCTCGGTGTATACCGTCATACCCACCGGCCGCGGCACGAAGATGGTTTCCTGGCGCATCGGCTTGGTCGCGTCCTGGGTGTCGATGACCGCGGTGAAATGCGAGCACAGCGTCAGGCCATCCGAGGCGTTGACCGTATCGGCGCTGCGGCGCTCGGAGAATGGCACGAAATCATCCGCGTCCTTGTTGTAGCGCGCACCGTCAATCGCCAGATTGAGCGTGACACGCGACTGCTCAGGGCAGCCGCGATAGGGCAGAAAATAAAGATAGCGACCGGGTTCGCTGTCCTCCTCAAGCGCCTGCGGAAATTCGGTTGCCGCGAAATCGCCGCGTAATGCAGCTGTTTTTCCTGTGGGCACATCCAATCCGTTTCGCAACTGGCGATATCCCGCCGCATGCGCAGGGTCAGTTGGGCCATTTCCGCGTCGGTCTTCTGCAGCTTGAACGGCTGGCCCGACTGCTCCAGCATCTTCTTGGCCTGCCGCGCGAGGAATATGGGCTTGGCTTCCATGCGCGTCTCGAGATCCGGATCCAGCAGATTGCGCAGCTGGAGCTTGTCGTCGGTGTGCAGACGCGTCGTCATTTCGATGCGCTGCGTTGACTGCCCTTGGACCACTGCTCGCCCGGAAACTCGGGGTCGTTGTTCTTCCAGGTCTGGGTGGCGTCGATGGTCGCCACGATGCGCAGCTCACGTTCCACCGGTCGCGATGGTGTCGGCGGAACGGCAGGGGCGGTCGCTTTTTTCGCGCTATCCGGTGCCGGTGTGGGCGCAGTGCTTTTGGGCGCGGCTCGATCCGGCCGCGTGGTCTGTGCCTTTGACGGTGCGGTATCGGCCGGAGGCGGCAGCGTCGTTGCTGCCACCCACGGCGCCGATGTCAGCGCTGCAAGCCGCAGCAAGACTTGTCCCAGTGACGTAACGCGCATGAGCAGACTCCAGAACCTGTCGGACAAGGAAGAGAGTCTCCAGCCTTGTCGCTGCCGCGGTTTAGAACGCCAGCGGATAGAGCAGATAGAGGCCGACGGCCGCGAGCGAGCCGTGGCCCGCGACCAGAAACAGGGGCGCGGCGTTCTTGAACAGCACGCGGAAGAACAGCAGACCTCCGACCAGGCCGGCGGTGAACACGCCCAGTGCCCACCAGGCGCGCTCCGGTGTGGCGTCGCCCTGCAGATTGGCGGCAAACAGCAGTGCCGTTGCGGCGAGGCCGCCGAGTCCGTGCGCGGGGCCGAGAAAAGCCGGAATCTTGAACTTGCCGACGATCATCCCGGCCATCAACAAACCGCCGCCAGCAATGGCCGCAAACAGCAGAAACGCGATCTGGGTCAGGCTCATGTTCTCTCTCCATTAATGGCGCGGATCGGGTGTCCGCGCTCTAGGCTGGAATCTGCCGACGCCGCCGTGGCGTCGTACGCTGCCCTCAGGGCATCTTGGCGATATGCGACTCGTCGGTGAACTTGTCGTAGAAGATCGATTCGAGCTTCATGCCGACTTCGGTCATCGACGCGATGCCCGCGTCGATCATGCCCGGCGGGCCGCACATATAGCCTTCGACCTCCGACCAGTTGATGCCCGGCATGACATCGGTGATGAACTGCGTGACCAGGCCGCGCGCGCCCTTCCAATCGCTGTCCGCCGGTTCGTGCGAGAGCACGGGCAGGAATACGAAGCTGTCGCCCCAGTTCTGCTCGATCTGCTTGATCTGATCCAGGCAGTACAGATCGGCCGGCGTGCGTGCGCCGAACAGGAAGGCACAGGGACGCTTCACACGATCCTTGCGTGCTTTCTCCAGCAGACTCATCAGCGGTGCCAGGCCGGAGCCGCCAGCGATGCAGATCATCGGCTTGTCGCTACTGCGCAGATGGAAATTGCCGTGCGGACCGTCGACATCAATCGTCTGGTCCTGCAATTCACCCTTGAACAGCGCCTCGGTGAACATCCCGTTCGGCACCTTACGAATGAAAAAGCTGATGCGCTGGCGACCGTCGCGGTCCGGCGCGTCGGCGAACGAGTAGTTTCGCGCGCGCTTGATGTTGGGGTACTTCAGGTTGGCGTACTGGCCGGCGACGAAGTGAATCGGACGATCCAGTTCCAGGGTGATCTTCTTGATGTCGTGCGTCAGGTCTTCGGTGGCGACCAGCTTGCCCACGAACTGCTCGGGCTTGGGCGCATCCGTCGCAGCGCTTTCAACTTCGACCTGCGTCAGCGGGTCCTTGACGATGGCCTGGCAGGCCAGGATGAAGCCGGCGGCGATTTCCTGCTGCGACAGCGTGTAGCCGAAATCAGTCAGCGCGCTGACCCGTCCGGTCTTGAGCTTGCACTTGCAGGAGCCGCAGGTGCCGACGGTGCAGTTGTGCGGAAACGGCACGCCGTTCTTGAGTGCGGCCTCCAGCATGGTTTCGCCGCTCGGGACTTCGTAGCGCGCGCCAAACGGTGCCACTTCCACAAACCGCGCTTCCTTGGCACCGAACAAAGACTTGAGGAAACCCATAAACCCCTCCGAGAGTTGAGCCGCTGCGCGGTCGTTATGATACTTCTGAGCGCGGTTGTGATTAGATAGTAGGATACCATACGATCTGTGGCAACGAAGTTATTAATCATTACGTAACTCATGACATCACCGCAGCTCGGCCTGTTTCCAGCAGGCGGTGATGATTGACTGCCGATTCTGGGCGCTGCGCAGCTTGTTGCGTGCAGTGGATTTGAGTTCGGCCAGTGAATGCGGGCAGAAGTTGGCCAAGGCGTGTCGCTTGAGCCAGGCCCACAGGTATTCGACTGGGTTGAGATCCGGGGAGTACGCGGGCAGCACAGCCATCTGCATCGCGCCGTGGGTGCTGTCGAGGTAGGCGCGCACGATCTTGCTCCGGTGCTGAGCGGCGCCGTCCCAGACGATCAGCAGCTTGCGCTTGAGCTGGATGCGCAGGGCTTTGAGGACCTCGACGATCTGCGCGCTTCTGATCGCGCCGTCGTAAAGCCGGAACAGGACGTTCGAGCGGGTCAGGCCCGCGATGGCCGAGACGTGCTTCCAGTTGAAGTGGAACTGGATGATCGGCGTCTGGCCTTTGGGCGCCCAGGTTCGCACGCGCGTGGGCCGCTCGCTCAGACCCGACACGTCGATGAACACGATCAGCCGTCACTCGTCCGAGCACTTTTTTTAAGCGCCGGCCAAGTCTTGCGCTTCCAGGTCTGCACCGCAGACTCGTTGCGCTCGATGGCCCGCCGTTCGG
>JBQTJH010000208.1:0-9491 GCA_052387335.1 Panacagrimonas sp.
AGCTGACGGTCTTGCCCTCCTGCACGTCGTAGAGCAGAACCGGAATCTCGGGCTCAGTATCTGAGGAAAAGCTCGCCACCGTGCCGCGACCAAACTTGGCCGAGATCAGCAGCATGGCCGGACGCTGCGATTCCGGACCGAAATCCATGGCGCGGCCGTTGGTGTCCAGGTTGGAGCTGACGAAGATGCGCAGATAGCCGTCCTGATACTTCGAGGCCTGTGCGTCAATTGCGTCGGCGGCCACCGGCGTCGCCACCGGCTTGACGAAGCGCCCCTTGCCACCGGAGCAGGCGATCAGCAGGGTCGCGGCCAATAGCAGTGAAATCGAACGAAGGGTCAGTGGCATGGGATCGGTGATGCGTATGCGCGCTGGACGCTCACGGGCGCAAATTGACGTGTACGCAAAGTGTAAGGCGCGCCGTCCTGCCGGGAGCTGAACTGCCGCGTGCAGACGCCCATTCAGTCACCGAAATGCAGATGGCCGTGCATGAGTCCGTCTGGCGGCAGTTGCAGAAACCAGCCCGGGTTGGCAAGGCGCTGGATCACGCTAGACACATCGACTCTTGCCAGACGACGCTCCGGTCGCAGATCCAGCCGCATCACTTCGGTCAGGGCGCCCATGCGCTGGCGCAACTCGGCGGGCAGGGTCTGAATGTCCAGATCGGGCCTGGCGTAGAGATACATCTGGTCCTGCTTGCCACAGCGGTAGACGGTGCAGGGCGTGCTCATGGTTTGGGCGGGTCTGGATGCTCGTGCGCGTAGGTGGCGTTGGCCTGAACCGAAGCGCGGATCTGGTCCAGGTTTTCGCGCAGCATGTCGGAAATCAGCTCGTCCGTGCGCGGGTCCTGCAAAACCTGCTCGATCACGCGCCGGGCCGCGTCGATGACCGCCTCGGTCAGCTCTTGTGCAAAGGGCAGGCGCGACAGCCGACCGGCCTGCGGGTCATCCCGCAGCTTCTCGGCAATCATGGCACGCAGTGATTGCTGATTTTGTTCAAGCGCGCGGGCGATGTTACGGGCGAAGCGGCCCTTGATCAGCACGTTCTGCACCTCGTCGAGCACTGCCACGGTGACCGCCGAACTGATCGACTCGACGATGGCGTTCTTGAAGCGATTGACCAGCCGATAGGTGAATTCGTCGCCCAGGGCGCGATCTGCGGCGCGGCCGAAGCGCGCAAACAGGATCAGAATGCGCAGCACGCGAAACAGGCGGAATCCGCGCAGGATCGGGTGCTGCAGCGGGATCATGCCCAGCACCTCGTACCAGTTGCGCTTGACGTAGTCGCGGGTCCAGCCCGCCGCGCGCCAGCGCCAGAGGAATTCCACGGCGAAAATCGCGCAGACGATGTAGTCGATGGTGAAGATCAAGCGGCTCGTGGGCTCGTCGACATCGCCCCACATCTCCCAGGCCAGCAGGCCCACGGACAACACCGCCAGTAGCAGCATCAGCCAATCAATCAGGCCCAGGCGTCGCGCGGCCTCGTTGATATCCTTGCGCAGCGGAATGGTGGGCTGATTCATGGCCGGATGCTAACGACGCAGATCGCCGACCGCGAGCGCCACACCGCGTAATGGAAGTTCAGATGCGATTCAGCGCGCTCAGGCTTCAATCCGGCCACAACATTCTGGAAACAAGTCATGCCCAAGCGTCCTTCCTTGATCGCCTTCGTCTGGGCCGATACCGACATCGTCATCGATGAAGCGTTCATGAGCTCGCGGCAGCGTTCACGCCGCAAGCCGTCGCAGGTCTGCGCCTTTATCGCTGCGCGCGGCCCGCAGAACGCGGACACCGCGCGCCGGAATGGATCGCGATGAGCAGCCTGGCGAGCTTTCTGCGCTTCGGTCTACTGGCACCGATCACCGTGGTGCTGCTGATTGCAGCCTGTTCGCGAGCCACCCCGGAAAACTACGCCAAGCTGCGCGGTGGTATGGAGCGTGAGCAGGTGTACGAGATTCTGGGCAAGCCCGATGAAGTGGCCGGTGGGGGCATCGGCGAGCTGAGCATTTCTTCCGAGACCTGGAAGGGCCACAAGCAGACCATTCACGTGACCTTCGGCGGCGAAAAACTCGCGCTCAAGTCGATTACCTAGAATGAGGCAAGCGAGTAGGCGCACAAGGCGTCCGGGATCGCGCTGAAACGGCCGTGGGCGGCCCGGCATAAAATCGCGGTCCTGACTCACCGATGCCCGCTCATGGCCGAGATCCCGATTCGCGCAGCCGTCACCGCCGTCCTGCATTACCAGGACGAGATTTTTATGGTGCGCCGGCAGCCGGCGCTGATGTCCTTCCCCGGCTATTGGGCCTTTCCCGGCGGCAAGATCGACGCTGAGGACGCCGCCGCACCGCCGCGCAGCGGCAGCTGGTGCGCGGGAATTGATGCCACGGTCCTGCAAGCCCTGGTGCGGGAACTCCGGGAAGAGGTTGGCTTTGACCTGGACCAGGCCGTCGCCGCTGGCGAGGTCGAGGCCGTTCACCAGATTGGTCATGCGCTGACCCCGGCGTTCGTGCCGGCGCGCTTCGACACCCTGTTTTTCCGCGTGCGTTTGCGCAGCCGACCCGAGATCAAGCTGGATATCGGTGAGGTCGATCAGTGCCGCTGGGCGCGCCCGGCCGAGTTGCTCAGTGAATACCTGGACGGCCAGTTGCTGCTGGCGCCGCCCACCTCGGCGACGGTTGCGCTGTTCGCGCGTGGTGGCGGCACCGTGCCAGCCGATGAGGAGCTGGAGGCGAAGCATCAGGAGCAGCTGCCGATGCTGGAACCGCTCGGCGGCCTGCGCTTGATTCCGGTTCGATCCAACACCCTGCCGCCGGCGTTCCACACCAATTGCTTTTTGCTCGGCGATACGCCTGATGCACGCATCCTGGTGGATCCTTCACCCTGGAACGATAGCGAGCTCGACGCCTTGCATGCGCGGGTCAAGGATCTCGGCATCAGCGAGATCTTTCTGACCCACCACCACCCGGATCATCGCGAGCGGGCCGACGCACTGGCGCGGCGTATGGGTCTGGGCATGGCGATGAGCGCGGATACGCGCAAGCGCATCAGCCAGACCACGCCGGGATTCTTCGATGGAGTGGCGACACGTATCGTCAGCGATGGCGATGTGCTGGTGCAGTGGAACGGCCGGCCGGTGCGCGCGCTGGCGGTGCCGGGCCACGACGAAGGCCAGCTCGCGCTGATGCCCGATGACGCCGCCTGGTGCATCGTCGGCGATTTGATCCAGGGTGTTGGGACCGTGGTGATTCACAAGCCGGAAGGCAATATGCGGCGCTACTTCGACTCGCTGGCGCGGGTCATCGCACTGGATCCACGCGTGATCATTCCCTCGCACGGCATGGCGATGGGCACCACGCATCGCCTGCAGGAGACACTCAAGCATCGCAAGCTGCGTGAGGCCGCGGTGCTGGATCTGTATCGCGCCGGGCGCAGCACGGCCGAGATGCTGAGCGCGATCTACCGTGACCTGGATCCGCGTCTACTGCCGCTTGCGCAACAGAACATCGAGGCGCATCTGGACAAGCTCAGGGAAGAAGGCGCCCTGGCGTAAATCACGGGCTGTCGCCCTCATGCTAATCCGCTAATCGTGCTACTTAAGCTCCATCTTGAGTTGCTCGTCACCGCCCTTGGTCTGCTCGACTCGCACCGCAAGATAATCACGAGAGGGTGCCAGCCAGAAGCGCGTGGATTTCTTGGGGTCGTCGACGCGCTCGACGCGCACGGTGTCGAACGCCCCGGCGGGTGTCTGCACGGTTTCGCGCGCCATGATGCGAAAGCGATAGGCCTTGACCCGATCATCCTCCACCTTGGTGACGGTGATTTCTTCCGGGCCGGGTTCTCCGCCGCGCGCAATGACCCAGTTCTGCACTTCGATCTGCATCGCCAGGCGATCAATCATTCCGGCGGTCAGGGGGCGCAACTCCCCGGCGCTGGAACGCACCAGTCCGTCCTTCCAGTTGAAGGCCAGTGAGAAATTGTCCTTGGGCTTGTCCGCGCGCTGAAATTCAAATTTGTTGGAGCGGACGTGACCATCGACCACGCAGAATTCAGAGCGCTCGGTGACTTGGCCGATGAAAAGCCGCGCCAGGCCCGAGGGCTTGGCGACATATTCATACGTCCAGCAGCCCGTCTGCTCCTGCGGCGCCAGGCGAAATTCCGCCGCCCCCAAGGTCAGCACGCCGCGCGTCAGCGCATAGTGGGCGTCGCTGGGCTTGAGTTCGGCCGCCGCTGCGGGCGCGGCGAGTGACAGCGACAGCAGACTCGCAGCCATCAACCCGAGCAGTTTCATCAGAATGCTTCCTCCACATCGTCGAGCGTGCAGGCTTGAGACCGCACCCGTCCAAACAATTCAACGCCGCCCTGAACCTGCTTGAGCACGCCGCGTGCCATCCAGGCAACCGCCTGCGGCAGGATGCGGATTTCGACCTTTTGCATGACACGCTCGGCCAGGGACTGAGCCGTATCCTGCGCCTCGACCCTGACACCGCCCTGAATGATGGCGGCGCCGCCGTCGAGTTCGGCGCTGACGAAGTGAACCGTGGCGCCGTGCTCGACATCACCCGCGTCCAGCGCGCGCTGATGCGTGTGCAGCCCCGGATATTTCGGCAGCAGCGAGGGATGGACATTGATCAGGCGGCCTTCGAAGCGCTGTACAAAGCCGGCACCGAGCACGCGCATGAAACCGGCCAGTACCACGATGTCGGGCTGCAGAGCCTCCAGCTGTGACTGCAACGCCGCGTCGAAGGCTGCGCGGTCGGCGTACGCGGTATGCGGCACGGTAAAACAGGGCAGCGAGACCAGCGCCGCGCGCTGCAGCGCCGGGACGCCGGCCCGATGGCTGATCACGCCGACGATCTGGCCGTGGATATGACCGGCTGCACAGGCCTCGATCAGTGCTTGCAGATTGCGGCCCTGACCCGAGACCAGCACCGCGATGCGGGCCGGTGCTGCTGCGACGGGCTCAGGCAAATCGCACGCCCTGACGACCCTTGATCACCTCGCCCAGCACCCAGGGACGCAGGCGTGACTTGCGCAGCAGGGCCATGGCCTCGTCCACCTTGCTGCGCGGCATGACCATGGCGAAGCCGACACCGCAGTTGAACACGCGGCGCATCTCGTCGGTCTCCACCGAGCCTTCGGTCTGCAGCCAGTCAAAAATTTCCGGGCGCTGCCAACTCGCCGTGTCGACGATGGCGCTGGTGTTCCTGGGAAAGCAGCGGGTGAGATTGCCGGTGATGCCGCCGCCGGTGATGTGCGCCATGCCGCGAATGGGGATACGCGCGTCCAGCAGCTTGTGCACCGCCTTGACATAGATCTGTGTCGGCGCGAGCAGGGCGTCGCCCAGCGTGCCCTTGCCAAAGGTCTGGTCGAGCGTATGGCCGCCGACCGCGAGAATCTTGCGCACCAGCGAATAGCCGTTGGAATGCGGGCCGCTGGAGGGCAGGGCGACGATCACATCACCCGGCTTGATCTTGCTGCCGTCGATGATCTTGGACTGCTCCACCACCGCCACGCAGAAGCCGGCGAGATCGAAGTCGTCGGCGTTGTATAGGCCCGGCATCTCGGCGGTTTCGCCGCCCACCAGCGCGCAACCGGCCTGCTTGCAGCCGTTGGCAATGCCACTGATGACCAGCGCGGCGGTGCGCGGTTCGAGCTTGCCGGTGGCGTAGTAGTCGAGGAAGAACAGGGGCTCGGCGCCTGAGACCAGCACATCGTTGACGCACATGGCGACCAGATCGATACCCAAGCCCTCGACCTTGCCGGACTCGATGCCCAGGCGAAGCTTGGTGCCGACGCCGTCGGTGCCGCTGACCAGAATCGGCTTCTTGTACTTCTTGGGCAGGCTGACCAGCGCGCCGAAGCCGCCGACGCCGGCCAGCACCTCGGGCCGGCGCGTGGAGCGCACGATGGACTTAATGTTGTCGACCAGGGCATCGCCGGCCTCGATATCAACGCCGGCGTCGCGGTAGGAAAGGGGTTTGCTGGGACTCATCGGACGATGAAGGGCGGCTGGACCGTGGCGGGACACGCATTTTACAGGCCGAAACCGCGGATGCGGGCTTGGCTGGCGAAACTTCATGCGAGATTTTCCTGTGATGTCGGTTGCTTGGCATCGTGCGCAGGTGCGCCGCTTTCAACTTGGGGGCGAGCGCCTCGATAATCCGGACATGCTGAGTCTCAAACCCTTGCAACACTCCAAGTCTCTTGTGCTGTGCCTGTCGCTGCTGCTTTTCGGCGCACAGCCTGCAGCCGCGCAGAGTTCATCCACGGCGGCTCCGAGTAATCCCTACGAGGCCGTCGTGCCGGTGGACGACAACTCCCCCAGCTCGCGCCAGAAGGGTTTGCGGGTGGCGCTGATCCAAGTGCTGCAGCGTGTGGTCGGGCGAGCAGACAGCGCCACCACTGCGGTGCTGGCGCGTGCGCCCACCCTGGTGCAGTACGACGCCTTCCAGCGCGATGCCGCCAGTGGCGAGTGGCGCTTGCGCGCGATCTTCGATTCGCGCGCGGTGGAAGCGGCGCTCAAGTCGCAGGGGCTGCCGGTGTTTGGAGTGGACAGCGATGTGGTCGAAAGTTGGGCGGTGAACGTGGCGGGCGTGCGCAACGCCGCAGATTACGCCCGCGTGATGCGCCACTTTGAGGCGCTGCGCGGTGTGCGCCGGGTGGATCTGCAGGAGTTGCAGGACAGCCAGCTCAGCCTGCGCCTGGTTGTGGAGGGCGGCATCAGTCGCCTGGAATCCCTGGCCACCGCTGACGGCCTGCTGCGCGAAGATGGAGCCGGCGCCTATGTCCTTGCCCGCTGAACCGCCGCCGCCGGTTCGCGCCGAGTCGGCGCTGGACCGCCTGCGCCTGCGCGATACCTGGCCGTGGCTGGCAGTGATGCTCGCCTTCTTCGTGCTGTGCTGGCTGCTCGCGCCCATCCTGACGCCCTTCGTGCTCGGTGCGGGTCTGGCCTACGCCGGCGACCCGATCGTGGATCGTCTGCAGCGCTGGGGCTTGTCACGCACGGCGGGCGTCTGCGCGGTGTTCCTGCTCATCTCCGTGGCCAGCCTGCTGAGTCTGGTCATGTTGATTCCCATGCTGCAGGGCCAGCTGGGTGTGCTGCTGCAGAACATTCCGCAGTGGTTGGCCTGGATCCAGGACCAGGGCCTGGGTCGGCTCGGGGTCGTCTTGCCCGAGGGCATGCGCCTGGACGCCGAGGGCTTCAAGAAGCTGGTAGCCGATCACTGGTCCGACGCCGGTGGCGTGCTCAAGGAAGCCTGGGGACATATTTCCGCCTCGGGTGGCGCGCTGCTGACCGCCATCGCCAATCTGTTGCTGGTGCCCGTGGTCACCTTCTACCTGCTGCGTGACTGGGACCTGCTGGTGGCCTGGATCCGCACCCTGGTGCCGCCGCGTTCGCTGCCCACCGTCAGCACCATGGCGCGCGAAACCGATGAGGTGCTGGGCGCCTTCATTCGCGGCCAGCTCACGGTGATGGGCGCGCTGACGCTGTACTACTGGATTGCACTGTGGATCGCGGGGCTGAATCTGGCGCTGCTGGTGGGTCTGATCGTAGGACTGGTCAGCTTCATTCCCTATCTGGGCGCCATCGTCGGTGTGCTGGTCGCGGTCATCGCCATGCTGGTGCAGACCCAGGAACTGCTGCCCTTCGTCTGGCTGGCATTGGTGTTCGGTTTGGGGCAGGTGCTGGAGAGCAATGTGCTGACGCCGCTGCTGGTGGGTGATCGCATCGGCCTGCACCCAGTGACCGTGATCTTTGCGGTCATGGCCGGTGGGCAGCTGTTTGGCTTTGTCGGCGTGATGCTGGCGTTACCTGTGGCCGCGGTGCTGGCCGTGTTGATGCGCCACGCCAAGCAGCAGTGGTTGAACAGCCCGCTCTACCTGCACGGGGCTCAATTGAGCGCGTCGCCTGAACCGGCAGCGCAACTCGAAGCCAAAGCCGAGACCCCGCCCGCATGAAGGGTGCTCAACTGGCGCTGCCAGTGCAGTTGCAGCAGAACCCGAGTTTCGACACGTTCTTCCCCGGTCCCAACGAGGCGCTGGTGCAGGTCTTGCGCGCGCAGGACTCACCGACGACCTGGCTGTTCGGCGCTGCCGCGTCCGGCAAGACGCATCTGCTGCGCGCCGCGGTCGGTGCCGCGGGCGGGGATGCGTGCTACGTCTGCGCCAGCACGGACGCTCAGACGCCGCAGCGCATTGCCGCCATCACCGAGCGTGGCGGACTGCTCGCGGTGGACGACGTCGATACCCAGCTGGCCCAACCGGAGTGGTCACTGGCGCTGCTGCGCCTGATTGATCAGCGCCGCGCACGCGGTCTGCGCTTGTTGCTCAGTGCGTCAACCGCAATCGCACGGCTGGACCTGGCACTGGCCGATCTGCGTACGCGCTTTGAATCCATGCTGCAGCTGGGCCTCAAGCCGCTGCGCGAATCCGACCGGCGCGAACTGCTACGCCTGCACGCTGCGGCACGCGGTCTGGAGCTGCCCGAAGACGCAGTCGCCTGGCTGCTGGTTCACCTGCAACGGGATGCCGGCACGCTGATCGCTGCGCTGGAGGCCTTGGATCACGCCGCGCTTACGGCGAAGCGTCGTCTGACCCTGCCGTTTGTGCAGCAGGTGCTGGGTGAACGAAGCGTGCAGAGCGAGGCCGAAAGCCTGCGTACTGAATCGCCTGGCTAACGCCGGTCGGTCGGGCCGAGCCGAAACATAAGTCCCGCCTGCAGGGGCGGCGCAGCCGCGACTACCGTCCAGCACATCGTCAAACCGGTGCTGCGGCGCGTATTTTTAGCCTGCGGCCGATGTCCAGCAGGCGCCGGTCAAACGTCTGGAAACAAGCGGCCTGCTCCAGATCGGCAATCGCCAAATGCAGGGCGTCGCCTGCACGCAAGCCCAGTCCATGCTGATTCAACCATTCGGTGGCACGGGAAAAATGCGGGCGCGTGGGCGTGATCACGCGGAAGCTGTTGCGCGCCAACTGATCCATGAGCGCACAGGCCTTGCGCGCCTGATCGGACTTCAGTCCCTTGTCGCGTACCTTGATGCCCATCGCACTGCTGAACTCGGTCAACGTCCAATCGCTGATCGCGAACTTCTTGTCGCTCTGTCCGTCAAACCAGTGACGTAGTTGGGCCGACAGCGGCTCCGGCACGAACAGAGGGACCAGAACGCTGGTATCCAGGTACAACACTTAGTAAGCGCCGTCGCGCATGAGACGGATCAGGTCGGCGGCGGATTGCTCTGATGGCTTGATACGCGCGCGAAAAGCATCCACCGCCGCCAGATCAACTGTCTTCCTGCCTGGTTCAACGGATGACAAGCGTGCAATGGGCTTGCCACGCCGGGTAATCAACACTTCTTCACCCGTCTCCACCACAGCGAGAATCTCACTGAGACGGGCCTTCGCGCTGGCAACGGAGAAATGGGCCATAGGGCACCTGAAATGGTCATTTAAGTGACCATCTTATCATTGCCCTGCACTTGCTTGGAGTATTGGGT